>NZ_JANZZD010000004.1:0-157051 GCF_026419595.1 Tepidiforma sp.
GGAGGTTGGAGGTTGGAGGTTGGAGGTTGGAGGTTGGAGGTTGGAGGTTGGAGGTTGGAGGTTATCCTCTCTCCCCGTTCCCCGTTCCCCGTTCCCCGTTCCCCGTTCCCCGTTCCCCGTTCCCCTCCCGTCTCCACACTCCCACCTCCCAACTCCGTAGTCACGGGGCTCCGTCCCCGCGGAGGGCCGGTGAGGCCCACCCGGGCGTCCGAATTCAAGCTACCGCCTCCCGCCTCCCGCCTCCCGTTTCCCCCTCCCCGTTCCCGGAGCATCCGTTGGGCGCATGGCGCCCCGCGGGGACGGAGCCCCGCGACTACGACCTCGCCTGCCGCACCGCCCCGTGTTGGGGGTTGAAGGTTCGAGGTTGACGAATCCGGGGTCCGTCGCACGCTCCCCCACCTCCCACCTCCCACCTCCCGCCTCCGTAGCCGCGGGGCTCCGTCCCCGCGGAGGGCCGGTGAGGCCCACCCGGACCTCCGACTCCCGGCTCCCGTGCCCCGTCTCCCGCCTCCCGCTTCCCGTCTCCCGCCTCCCGCCTCCCGGCTCCCGCTTCCCGGCTCCCGCTTCCCGTCTCCCGGTTCCCGACTCCCCCTTCCCGCCTCCCGCCTCCCGGTTCCCGCTACTTCCTCCTCCGCCCGCCGCCCACGCCGATGTCCCGCCGTTCGAACATCACGACCGCCCCCGCGAGCAGCACGGCAGCAGCCGCCAGCAGGACCAGCGGCTGCCACGCATCGCCCCAATCGCCGCTCAGCACCCCCGAGACGTCCGACCACCAGAACGGCTGCGCCTTCCGCCACGGCCGCAGCCAGTCGACGAGGTTCGCAATCGTGTTCAGCACGTAGGCCGCCACGGCGAGCAGCGTCGACATCGCCGCCGCTGCCGCCCGCCCCGGCAGCGCCGCCCCCGCCAGCAGCGCGAGCGCGAGGAAGAACCACAGCACCGGCACCGTGAGCACCAGCGCCGCCGCGACCCGCAGCGGGCTCAGTTCGAACTCCACCAGCGCCTGCCCCGCGTACACGCCCAGCCCGCCGAGCAGCATCGCCACCGCGAGCGCCGCGCCGAGCCCCGCCGCCTTCTCCAGCACCACCCGCCGCCGCCGCACCGGCTGCGCCAGCAGCAGCTCCAGCGTCCCGGCCGACTCCTCGCCCGCCGTCGCGCCCGTCCCGTTCACCACCGCGAAGATGACGAGGATGATCGGCACCGCCATGAAGAATTCGCCCGAGAGGTAGCCCGCCGGCGTCGTGTAGCCCGCTTCGCCGCCGAACGATTGCCACCATTCGGGCAGCTGCGCCCCCGCGAGCGTCTCCTGGATCGACGGGAACAGCGCCACGTAGAGCAGCCCGAGCCCGAAGGCGAGCGCCCCGCCGCCGAAGGCCGTCACCCGCGCATCGCGGAACGCCTTCCACGCCACCGGGAACCGCCGCATCACGGCCCGCCCTCCTCGTAGTACTCCCGGACGATTTCCTCCAGCGTCGGCGCCGAGGTGCGCAGGTCGGCCACGCGGAACGCCGCCAGCGCCTTCAGCAGCGGGTCGAACTCCCCCGTTACTTCGAACTCGATGACCCGCCGCTCCCGGCGAATCTCCCGCACCCCCGGCCCGGCGATCGCGCCCGGCGGCGGCGCGTCGTCCGCGAACGTCACTTCGCAGTGCCGCACCGCCCGCTCCTTTAGCCCGGCGACCGTATCGAGCGCCACCAGCCGCCCCCGCTTCAGCACGGCCACGCGCTCGCAGACCTGCTCCACTTCGCTCAGGACGTGCGACGAAAAGAACACCGTCGTCCCGCGCGCGGCGGCCTCCCGCAATAGCTCCCAGGCCGTGTGCTGCACGATCGGGTCGAGCCCGCTCGTCGGCTCGTCGAGCAAGAGCACCGGCGGCTGCGCCATCAGCGCGAGCAGGAGCCCGAGCTTCTGCCGCGTCCCCTTCGAAAGCGAGCCCGCCTTTTGCGAAAGGTCCAGCTCCAGCCGCCGCGCCAGCTCGTCCATGTACGCGCGGTCCACCGCCCCGCCGCGCAGCGCCGCGAAGTACGCCGCCGTCTGCTCGCCGGTCAGTCCCGGGTAGAGCCGCAGGTCGCCCGGCAGGTAGCCGATTCGCCGCCGCACCTCCAGCGAATCCCGCTGGCAATCGAACCCCAGCACCCGCGCTTCGCCGCGCGTCGGCCGGATGAGGTCGAGCAGCAGCCGGATCGTCGTCGTCTTCCCGGCGCCGTTCGCCCCGAGGAAGCCGAAGATCTCGCCCCGCTCCACGCGCAGGTCGAGCCCCTCGAGCGCGACCGTCTCGCCGAACGTCCGCGTCAGGTCGTGCGTTGCGATCGCTGCCGGCTCCGCCATGGCGGCATTCTCCGCCCGCCGCCGAACGTCCGCCACGGCCGAACGGCCCTCAGTTCCCTCCCAACTCCCAACTCCGTCGTCGCGGGGCTCCGTCCCCGCGGAGGGCCGGCGAGGCCCACCCGTATGCCCGAAGTCACCCCCTCCCGCTTCCCCCCTCCCGCCTCCCGGTTCCCGCCTCCCGGTTCCCGCTTCCCACTTCCGGCTTCCCGCCTCCCGGTTCCCGCCTCCCGCTTCCCGCCTCCCGCCTCAGTCCCCCGGGGCGATGCCCAGCACCTGGAGCTGCTCCGCGCGCAGCACGACCTTCCCGCCGAGGCGCACCTCCGCGCCTCCCTCGCAGAAGACCGCCCAGCGCGGGTCCCGCACCTCCGCCCACGGCCCCGCATCAACGGCGTTGCTGGCGCATAACTTGGAGGGCAGAGCCGGGTCATTCCACCCAGCCGCGATCGCTCCCGGGTTCGGCACCCGCTCCAGCTTCCCGCTGGCGAACGTGAACAGGTACACCTCGGCGCCGGCCTGCCACGCGTAGCACTCGCCGCCCGTCGGCGCCGGGCGGACCGGGTACGCCTCCAGCAGCACGGCGTCGGCGCCGGGCGCGAAGCGCATCGGCCAGAACGCGAAGCCGTCGAGCCCCGCCCGTCCGGCCTCCCGCCCGGTCACCGGGTCGGCGAAGACCAGCTCCCGCGCCGCGATGGCGATGCCCATGCACGCCCACGTCCAGCCGCCCGGTGCCGTCGCCATGAGCCGCCCGCCGGGCTCGATGCCCGCCACGATCGGCCCCCGCCGCGCCACGCTCCCGTCCAGCCGCACCGAGGCGAACACCCCCGGCCCGTCGCGGTGCGCGAAGCCGAACACCTCCAGCCCCAGGTCGTCCGCGTGCCAGCCCTCCGGCGCCGGCCACGCGCCGACCGCCGGCCCGAAGACGTCCATGCCCCACTCCCGGACGACCCGGCCGGTCGCCACCTCGAACACGATGAGCCCGCCGTTCTCCCGGTCCCGCAGCCCGGCGTCCTCCCAGCCGATGGCGAGCAGCCGCCCATCGTGCGAGAGCGCCGCCGTCGTCGGCCGCTGGTCCTCCCGCCAGTCCATGAGCACGCCGAGCTCCCGCCCATCGAGCGCCCGGCGCACGACCCGCTTCTCTCCCACGGTCACCACCTCCCGCCCGGCGAGGAAGACCATCCCCGGCGTGAGGAAATCGTCCCTGCCGCCGGCCTGGAACCGCGCCGCCTCGTCTCCCGTCGCCGCGTCGAAGCTCACCACCTCCAGCAGCGGGTAGCTTCGCCCCGGCGTGTCCTCGCTCCCCGACTGCACCGCCACGACGGCCAGCGGCCGCGCCGCGGAGGGCGTCTCCGTCGCTGCCGCCGTCCCGCCCGGCTCCGCGGGCCGCTCGCTCTCGCCCCCGCTGCAGGCGGCGGCCGCCGCGACCGCCATCGCGCCTGCTGCTGCCAGGATCAGCCGCCGCATCTCCGCCTCCCCGGGAATGCCTCCCGCCCAAATCAACGGCGCCGGCGGGAGAAAAGTTCCCCGCCTGTCGCGATCCGCGCCTCGCCCGTACGATGCCCCGCATGGCCCAGCCCCCCGCCGCGCCGCGTTCCCGGGTCGAACGCCCGGCCGCCACCGCCGTCCTCGTCGGCATCGCGGCCCTCGCTCCCATCGCGGTCGACGTTTTCCTTCCCTCGATGCCCGCGATGGCCCGGGAGTTCGACACGAGCACGGGCACGCTCTCACTCGCCGTCACGCTGTTCATCTTCGCCTTCGCCGGCGCGCAACTCTTCTGGGGGTCGTTCTCCGACCGCGCCGGCCGGCGGCCCGCCCTCCTCGCCGGACTCGCGCTCTTCGTCGCCGGCAGCCTCCTCTGCCTCGCCGCGCCGACCATCCCGGTGCTGCTCGCCGGCCGGGTGCTGCAGGGCCTCGGCGGCGGCGCCGGCCCCGCCATCGCCAACGCCGTCGTCATCGATACCTACCGCCGCGAACGGGCGATCGGCATCCTCGCGCTCATCACCCTCTCCATCGCCCTCGCCCCGATGATCGCGCCCGTCTTCGGCGGCCTCATCCAGGAGTACGCGACCTGGCGCGTGGTCTTCGTCCTGCAGGCCGCCGTCGGGGTCGCCCTCGCCGCCGCCTTCCTCGCCCTGCTCCCCGAGACGAACCGCGCCCCCGACCCTTCCGCCCTCGCCCTCTCCCGACAGGCAGCGAACTACCGCCGCCTCTTCCGCTCCCGCACCTTCGTCACGGCCGCGCTGCTCATGGGCCTCCTCTTCGCCGGCCAGCTCATCTTCATCTCCACGAGCTCGTTCGTCCTCGTCGACGACCTCGGCGCGAGCCCGCTCGTCTTCGGCCTCAGCTTCGGTTTCGTCTCCTTCGGCATCATGGCCGGCGCCACCGCCTGCCGCCGCCTTTCGACCCGCTGGCCGCCGGGCCGGATCGTCCTCCTCGCGGCCGCGATGGGCTGGGCCGCGGCCGCCGTGATGATGGCGCTCGCCCTCCTCGGCGTCGAAGCCCTCCCCGCGACGGTCCTCCCTGCGTTCGTCATCCTCGCCGGCAACGGCATGGCCCGCCCGGCCGCGACCGCCACCGCGCTCGCCGACTTCCCGGAGATGGCCGGCCTCGCCTCCGCCGTAATGGGCTTCACCCAGATGGCGCTCGCTTCGACGGCGAGCATCGCCTTCTCCGCTGCCGTGCAGCCCGGCCCGGCCACGCTCGCCGGCGGCATGGCGGCAGCTTCCACGGCCGCGCTCGGCCTCTTCCTCCTCGCCCGGCCGCCGGCCTTCAGCCCCCGGTCGCCGGCGCCGGGAACGGGTGCTGCCGCCGCCACAGGTACGCCAGCGCGCCCGTCGCGACCGCCACATTGAGCGATTCGACCCGCGGGTCCATCGGCAGCGCCACCCGGAAGTCGCTTTCCCGCAGCAGCAGCTGGCCCACCCCCTCGCCCTCGCTCCCCACGATGAGCGCCGTCCGCCCCGGCCAGTCGAACGCCGTCGCCGGTTCGCTCCCCTCCCCCGCGTCCGCCGCCGCCACCCAGTACTCCGCCTCCTTCAGCGTCCGCACCGCCTGCGCGAGGTTCTGCGGCGCCGTCACCGGCGCGATGAAGCTGAGTCCTGCGCTCGCGCGGTGCACCCCCGGCGTGATGAGCGCCCCCCGCCGCAGCGGCAGCACGATCGCATCCGCCCCCACCGCGACCGCCGTCCGCAAGATCGCCCCCACGTTCTGCGGGTCCGTCACCCGGTCCAGCAGCAGCACGAGCGACTGCCGCCCGGCCGCCTTCGCCACCGCCTTCAGGTCCACCGGCTCCACCGGCCGCACCCGGGCCAGCACGCCCTGGTGCACGCCGTCGCCGCTCAGCTCGTCCAGCCGCCGGGCGTCGACCCCCTCCACCCGCAGCCCGGCCTCCCGCGCCCGCTCGGCCAGCGCCAGCACCCGCTCGTTCGCCGTCTCCCGGTAGTACAGCAGCGATTTCGCGTGCCCCGTCTCCAGCGCCATCGCCACCGCGTTCACCCCGTAGGCGATGTCGTCCGGCGTGCTGTTCGGCTTCGGGCGCAGGCGGGCCATCCCCCCGAGTTTCGCACGCCCCGGCCTGAGGCGCGCCGCCGCATCCATGCCGTACCCTGAAGCACATGGGCCGCCCGCTCGCCGCCGTCCTCACCCTCGGCTGCAAACTCAACCTCGCCGATTCCGGCGAAATCGCCGCCGGCCTCCGCCGCGCCGGCTACGACGTCGTCGACCACGTCTGCGAAGCCGACGCCTACGTCATCAACACCTGCTCCGTCACCCACGTCGCCGACGCCAAGTCCCGCAAGCTCATCCGCTCGATGCGCCGCCTCGCGCCCGCCGCCCGCGTCGCCGTCACCGGCTGCTACCCCCAGTCCGCCGGCTTCGATGCCGTCCGCGACCTCGGCGCCGACTTCGTCGCCGGCACCCGCGATGCCGACAAGGCCGCGCTCGTCGCCTTCCTCGCCGCCGATGCGCCGCCGCCTGCTCCCGCCGCACCCGCGTTCGAACCGGCGCCGCTCGTGCCGGGTCTCACCCGCGCCTTCGTCAAAGCGCAGGAAGGCTGCAACGACGTGTGCGCCTTCTGCATCGTTCCCCGCACGCGCGGCCGCGAAGAGAGCCGCGCCATCGACGCCGTCGCCGCCGAAGTCCAGCGGGCCGTCGATGCCGGCGCGCGCGAAGTCGTCATCACCGGCACGCAGCTCGGCGCGTGGGGCCGCGACCTCGACCCGCCCCTCCGCCCCCACCACCTCATCTCCGGCGTCCTCGAGCGCACCGAGGTGCTGCGCCTCCGCTTCAGCTCCCTCCAGCCGCAGGACATCACGCCGGAGCTGCTCGCCCTCTGGCAGGACCCGCGCCTGATGCCCCACTTCCACCTCGCCCTCCAGTCCGGCAGCGAAACCATCCTCGCCGCCATGCGCCGCCGCTACACCGCGCGCGACTTCCTCCTCGCGGCCGAGCGCATCCGCGCCGCCGTGCCGGCCGCCGCCATCACCACCGACGTCATCGCCGGCTTTCCCGGTGAAACCGGGGCCGATTTCGAGGCGACCCTTGCCCTCTGCCGCGAGGTCGGCTTCGCCCGCATCCACGCCTTCCCCTACTCGCAGCGGAGCCGCACCGCGGCCGCCCGGATGCCCGGCCAGCTCCCGCCAGAAGTGAAGAAGGAGCGGATGGCCCGCCTGCTCGCCCTCGGCGAGGAGCTCTCCCTCGCCTTCCGCCGGGTCCACCGGGGCACCACCCGCCCCGTCCTCTGGGAGGAAGAGAAGTCGGGCGAGTGGTTCGGCCACACCGACAACTACATCCCCGTCTACGCCCCCGGCGCGAACCTCCGCAACCGCGTGACGCCCGTTGAACTCGGCGAGGTGTACCATGACGGCGTGCGGGGAACCCTCCCCACGGAGGCACCATGAACGCCGTCCGAAGGCTCCTGCTCGCCGCCTACAGCATCCTCCTCCTCGCCGCCTGCGGCGGCCTCTTCGCCCTCGCCTGGAACCAGGATAAGAAGCTCGACATCCAGGTCGGCGACTTCAACCTCCAGGCCTTCGTCATCTCGAGCGACGGCGCCCGCCTCGTCTTCGGCCTCGTCCTCGCCGCCGTCGCCGTCGTCGCCTTCCTCTCCCTCCTCGCGGCCGTCTGGCGCAGCGGCGCGCCCCGCTCCCGCGGCGTGCTCGCCCTCCGGCAGGAGGACGGCGGCACGGTCGAAATCTCCGCCGCCACGCTCGAAGCCATCCTCCGCGACGCCCTCCAGGCCCTGCCCGAAGTGCGCCGCGCCGAACCCCGCGTCGACGTCCGCTCCGGCGCCGTCGAAAGCCACATCGACGCCACCATCGAGCCCAGCGTCAGCATCGCCATGGCCACGAAGGTCATGGTCGATACCGTCCACGCCGTCCTTCGCGAGCAGGTCGGCGTCACCAGCGTCCGCCGTCCGGCCATCCGCATCACGTACGACGAGCTCGCCGCCCGCCCGGCCGGCATGCCGCCCGCGCGGCCCGCCTTCGCGCCCGGTCCCCCGCCCCCGCCGCCGGGCGCCGGGCAGGCGGCCCCGCCCGCACCCATCTTCCCCGCCGCGCGCGGGGTCGAGACCCCCGAACCGCCCGACCCGGAGCGCCGGCCCGATGCCTGACCGTCAGCCGAACCGGGCGCCATCCGCGAACGAACTCCCGTGGGTGCTCGAAGCGCTCCTCTTCGTCGCCGAAGAGCCGCAGCCGCTCGGCGCGCTCGCCCGCGCCGCCGGGGTGAGCGAAGCCGCGGCCCGCAAGGCCCTCGCCCAGCTCGCCGCCGACTACCAGGCGCGCGGCCTCCGGCTCATCGAAGACGGCCAGAAGTACCGCCTCGGCGCCGCCCCGGAGTATGCGCCCTACATCGAAGCCCTGCTCGGCGCCGGCCCCGGCCAGCGCCTCAGCCGCGCCGCCCTCGAAACGCTCACCATCATCGCCTACCGCCAGCCCTGCACCCGCGCCGAAATCGAAGCCATCCGCGGCGTCAACAGTGACCGCCACGTCGCCATCCTCGAACAGCGCGGCCTCATCGAGCAGGCCGGCATCGGCGACGGCCCGGGCCGTCCGAAGCTCTACCGCACCACCATCCGCTTCCTCGAGCACTTCGGCATCAGCAGTCCGAGGGAGCTCCCGCCGCTCCCCGAAGAGCCCGCGCCCGAAATCGTCAACGCCGAGGTGTGACCCGGGCGATGGCCCCGGGGCAGGCCGGTAAAGGCCCCGTGGGCCGGGTGTGCGTCCGCCCTGCCCGTGGTACGGTCGAAGGACACCAACCGTTCGTCACGTGCGAACGATTCGCGGCGCGCCCTCGGCGCCGGCCAGCAAGGAAGGCGGCGCGCACCCGTGGACCTCTACATCGGCAACCTCAGCTACCTCACCACCGAAGCTGAGCTGCGCGACCTCTTCGCGCCGTTCGGCCCGGCCGTGCCCCCGCACCTCGTGCTCGATGCGGCCGGCATCTCCCGCGGCTACGCCCTCGTCCCCTTCGACGACCCGGCCGCTGCCGATGCCGCCGTCCTCGCCCTCAACGGCAGCCTCCTCCACGGCCGCGTCATCATCGTCCGCCCCGCGGCCCCCGGCGAGTAGGCCGCGCCCCGGCTGCCCCGCCCTTCGCCCGCTTACCCCGCCCCGGGGTTGGAGGTTGAAGGTTGAAGGTTGGAGGTTCGAGGTTGCCGGCCCTCCAACCTCCCAACTCCTGACTCCCAACTCCCATCTCCCATCTCCCAACTCCCAACTCCCATCTCCCCTACCTTCCCGCCTGCGCGAGCACCTTCTGCCACTCCGCCCACGTCCCCGGGTTCTGGTATACCGCGCCGTCGATGACGAACGTCGGCGTCCCGTTGATGCCCAGCTTCGAGGCCTCCGCCATGTCCGCCACGATGGCATCGACCGGCGCCGAGGTGCCGATGCACGCCTCCCACGCCGCCATGTCGAGCCCCGCGCGCTCCGCCATCGCCCGCAATCCGTCGTAGATGAACGACTCCCCGAGCGACGGCCGGCCGCCGTTCGCCGCCCGCGCCTGCGCGGCGAAGAGCAGGTTGTGGTATTCCCAGAACCGGTTCTGCTGCGCCGCGCACCACGCCGCAATCGCCGGCCCGGCCGTCAAATCCCGCAGCGGCAGGAAGCGGTACACCAGCGCCGCTTTCCCCGTCACCACGTACTCCTCCACCAGCCGGGGCTCCACGTTCACGGTGAACTCGAGGCAGTGCGGGCAGCCGAAGTCCGCGTACATCTCGATGACCATGGGCGCATCGGCCCGCCCCAGCCGCACGCCGTCGGCGAGCCCCGCCGGGACCGCCCGCGCCTCCAGCGCCGCAGCCGGGTCCGCCGGCGCGGTCGCCGCCGGGGTGGTCCCGCCGCCGCCGCCCGGCGCATCGCCGCCGTCGCCGCCGCACCCGGCGGCCAGCCCCGCCGCCACTGCCGCCGCCGCTGCGCCGAGCGCCAGCCTACGCACCAAGGAAGGCATTCACCTGCTCCATGAAGGTCTCGAACTGGTCGTGGTGCACCCAGTGCCCCGCACCCTCCACCTCCACCGCCCGGTAATCGTGGAACGCCGAGAGGTCCGGCGGTCCGCCCGGCCGCGTCCCCCAGCTCTCCCGCCCCCAGATGACCAGCATCGGGCAGCGGATCTGGTTCCAGAGGTCGCGCGCATCCTCCATGTTGAACTCGTACGGCGACCCCGCGTGGGTGTAGTTGTCGAACTTCCACGTATAGCCCGATTCCGCGGGCCGCACCCCGTGCTCGGTCAGGTGCCGCGCCAGCTCCGGCGAGAGGTGCCGGTTCGCTTCCATCATCCGGTGCGTCGCATCGTCGATCGTCGGGTAGGTGCGCAGCTGCCGCCGCTCCAGCTCCCGCATGCTCTCCACCCACTGCCGCATCCGCTTGTGGGCCGGCCGGCGCTCCCGCTGCCAGCCGAGCCCGCCCAGCCCCTCGATCGTCACCAGCCGCGTCACCTTCTCCGGGAAGGCCCCCGCGTACTGCAGCGCCACCCCGCCCCCGAGGCTGTGGCCGATGATCACGTACGGCGCCCGGCCGATCGCTTCCCCCAGCGCGTGGATGTCCAGCGCGTAGTCGATGATCGAGTAGTTGCCCCCGATCGCCCAGTCCGAATCGCCGTGGCCCCGCAGGTCCGGCGCGTACACGCAGTACCGGTCCGCCAGCGCCCGCGCGACCCGGTCCCACGACCGCGCATGGTCGCGCGTCCCGTGGATGAGGATGAGCGGCGGCTTCGCCTCGTCGCCCCAAACCAGGTAGTGCAGCTTCAGCCGCTGCGAGGTGTACCAGCGCGATGCGGGCTCCATCTCCCGCAATCGTACGCGCCGCGCCGGTCCCCGTCCTCAGAGCCGCGGCAGCGGGATGCCCAGCGCCTCCTCCAGCTCGTCGATCGCCCGCGTCGTCTCGTCCACCTTGATGGTGTGCATCCCGAGCGCCTTCGCGCCCTTCAGGTTCGCACCGAGGTCATCGAGGAAGACCGCTTCCGGCGGCTCGATGCCCAGCTGCTCGCAGGCGATCTGGTAGATCCGCGGCTCCGGCTTCCGCACCCCCACGATCGCCGACTCCACCACCACGTCGAACAGGCTGTGCACGTCGATCCCGCTCGTCCGCCGCTGCGCCGGCTCGTCCCGCGCCACGTTGTTCGTGATGCTCCCCAGCTTCACCCGGCCCCGCAGGTGGCGCACCACCGCCACCATCTCCGGCCGCTCGCCGAAGCCCTGGAAGAACCATTCGAGGAACTGCCGCCCGTTCGCCGCCGTCTCCAGCCCCGCGATGTGCCGGTCGAACAGCTCCGCGAACCCCTCCGGCGGGATTTCGCTCCGCTCGAACCGCGACCAGGGCCCATCCTCCGGCGCGAAAATCGCCACCCGCACCTCGTCCGGGATGCCGTACTCCCGGCAGAACTCCTTGATCCGCGTCACCGGCGAGTGCGTCAGCACCCCGCCGATATCGAAAATCGCTGCCCGGTATCTGCTGCTCATGCCCCGATCCTACCCGCGCGGCCGCTAATGGACGCCCCTCCCGAATCTCTGCTAGAGTGCCACGAATCCGAAGGAGATTCGAGACAGTGCAACAATTCGACATCGTCTTCCTCGGCACCGGCAGCCCCCTCCCCAGCCCCGATCGCTGCGGTGCCGGCCACGTCATCGTCGCCGGGGACCAGCACGTCCTCGTCGATTGCGGCTGGGGCGCCGCCCGCAACATCCTCGCCGCCGGCATCATGCCCGCCGCCATCGACACCGCCATCTTCACCCACATGCACTCCGACCACATCACCGACGTCCCCGATTTCCTCTTTCTCCGCTGGACCTCCGGCGCGCGCACCCCGCTCCGCGTCTACGGCCCCGAAGGCACCGGCGAAATGGTCGAAGGCTTCCTCCACGCCCTCCGCCGCGACATCGGCTTCCGCATCGCCCACCACGGCGACAAGCTCCACCCCGACGGCATCCTCGTCGAAGTCACCGAAATCAGCGCCACCCGCCGGCCCGAGCCCTTCTTCGAACGCGGCGGGCTCGTCCTCGAACGGTTCGAAGTCGACCACTTCCCCGTCGTCCCCGCCCTCGGCTACCGCGCCCGCTTCGACGGCCGCACCGCCGTCCTCTCCGGCGATACCGCCTTCTGCGAATCCCTCCTCCACGCCGCCGAGGGCGCCGACATGCTCGTCTGCGAAGCGCTCAACACCCGCCTGCTCGACGAGCGCATCCGCGCCCTCCGCGCCGTCGGCCGCGACCTCCAGGCCTCCCTCTTCGACGACATCCCCAGCTACCACATCGACGTCGCCGAGGTCGCGCGCCTCGCCGCCCGCGCCGGCGTCCGCCAGCTCGTCCTCGACCACCTCATCCCGCCCGTGCCGAACGCCGGCCCCGAGCTCGACCGCTTCACCGCCGGCATGGCCGACCACTTCGCCGGGCCCATCCGCGTCGCCCGCGATACCGAACGCATCCCCGTCACCGGAGCCGCCCAGTGAGCCACGAAGCGATGTTCGTCTCCTCCCTCTGCAACCGCATCCGCGCCATGAACCTCCTCTGGGAGCGCGCCATCAGCGATATGACGCTCGAGCAGCTCAACCACCACGAGCGCCCCGGCGTTCTCCCCGTCGCCTTCAGCTTCACCCACTACCTCCGCGCGCAGGACCAGTCCGTCAGCGCCATCTTCCTCGGCGAACCTCCGCTCTGGCAGCAGGGCGCCTGGGCCGCGAAGACCGGCGTCGCCGTCGATGCCCTCGGCCGCGAAGAAACCGTCGAACAGATGGAGCACCAGCGCATCGCCGACCTCGACGCATGGAAGGCGTACCAGGCCGAAGTCACCGCCCGCACCGCCCGCGTCCTCGACACGCTCACCGCCGACCGCCTCGCCGAGGTCGTCCTCCCCCAGCTCCCGCCCAACATGCAGCAGATCTTCTGCGCCCTCGTCATCGGCCCCGGCGCACCGCTCCGCCGGCTCGACGTGCTCGAATGCTTCGTCTACCAGCACGGCCTCCGCCACATGGGCGAAGTCGAACACGGCCGCGCCCTCGTCGGCCTCGGCGGAATGACCTCCTGACCGCGAAGGAACGGCCGTTCGGCAGTCGCCACCTCTTGACGATTGCCGCATACTCGAAGTGTCATGCCAGCCGATGACACCGCCGCGCCGCGCATCCTCGTCGTCGACGACGAGGATGCCGTGCGCAGCATGCTCACCCGCGCCCTCGCCCTCTGGAAGTACGAAACCGTCGCCGTCCCCTCGGGCGAAGAGGCCATCCGCCTCCTCGAAGCCGGCGAGCAGTTCGCGTGCATCCTGCTCGACCTCACCATGCCCGGCATCGGCGGCGAAGGCACCCTCCGCGAACTCGACCGCGTCGCCCCCGGCACGCCCGTCGCCATCATGAGCGGCTACCCGCGCGACGACCTCGCCCGCGAAGGCCGCCGCTTCCTCGCCAAGCCGTTCGACCTCCAGGCGCTCCGCGACCTCGTCGCCGAGCTCGCCGCAACCTGAGCAGCCGGCCAGTGCCCCCGCCCGCGGTGGTATCCTGAACGTGTGAGCACCGACACCCGCGGCGCCGCCGACGTCAGCCCCTACTGCCCGGCCTTCCAGCACACCGTCGAACTCATCGGCCGGCGGTGGACCGGCGCCATCATCCGCTCCCTCCTCGCCGGCTCCAGCCGCTTCACCGCCATCCTCGCCGCCGTGCCCGGCCTCTCCGACCGCCTCCTCGCCGAGCGCCTTCGCGAACTCGAAGCCGAGGGCATCGTCAGCCGCACCGTCTACCCCGAACACCCGGTCCGCATCGAATACCGCCTCACCGAAAAAGGCCGCGAACTCGAACGGATCGTCGCCGCCATCGATGCCTGGACCGCCCGCTGGGGCGAACACCCCGGCGGCGAGCTGCCCGGCGAGCGCATGGACTGACGCGCGCCGCGCCCTGTTTACAGCCCATCACATCATCGCCTAGGCTTCGCCGCGGGGGCCCTGATGGAGGGTTCGATGCGCACGTCGCTCGCCGGCATCGTCCTGGCCGCGCTCCTCGCGGCCGCCTGCGGCGGAGGCGGCGGCCCCGGCGGCAACCCCTTCGACGGCGGTCAGGCGTCGGCCGGCACCGCCACCGCCCCGGCCGGGACGGCGCCCGCCGGCCAGCAGCCGGCCCCGTCCCCGAGCCCGGCCGCCTCGCCCTCGCCGACGCCGAACCCCGGCACCTACACCGTCCAGGAAGGCGACACCCTCGGCGCCATCGCCGAGCGCTTCGGCGTCACCATCGAAGCGCTCGCCGCCGCCAACGCCCTCGCCGACCCCGACCTCATCTTTCCCGGCCAGGAGCTCCGCATCCCCCAGCCCGGCGCCGCCACGCCAACCCCAACCCCCACCCCGTGATCCCGCCCCGGAGGTTGGAGGTTGAAGGTTGGAGGTTGGAGGTCGGCCTTCCTCCCGCCTCCCGCTTCCCGCCTCCCCCGCTCCCAACTCCGTAGCCGCGGGGCTCCGTCCCCGCGGAGGGCCGGGAGGCCCACCCCGACGTTCGATTTCACCCGCTTCCCGCCTCCCGCTTCCCGCTTCCCGCCTCCCGCCTCCCGCTTCCCGCCTCCCGCTTCCCGCCTCCCGGAACCCCCGCCGCGCCGCCCGGCGTTCTCTATCATGAGTCCGAACCTCGCGGCGGAGGTCCACCGTGCCCCGGCGTCTCCTGCTCCCGTTCGTCGCCGCCCTCCTCGTCGTCACCGCGCTCGCCCGCGCGCCCGAAGCCGGCCGCGCCGCCGCCACCGTCACCTGGACCGGCGCCGGCACGAACGGCCTCTGGTCGAACCCCGCCAACTGGAGCGCGTCGCTCCCGTCGCCCGGCGATACGCTCGTCTTCCCGCCGGTCACCGGCCAGCTCAGCCCTTCCAACGACCTCGGCACCGGCCCCTACGCCGCCATCCAGGTCACCGGCGCGGGCTACACCTTCCTCGGCGGCCAGGCCGACGTCACCGGTCAGCTCTCCGTCTCGGCCCCGGGAACCGTGCAGCTCGCTGCGCCCATCGGCGGCCCGGGCGGCATCCAGCTCACCGCCGGCACGCTCCGCATCACCGCGGCGCAGCTGTTCGCCGGGGCGGTCCAGGTCGCCGGCGGCACCCTCATCGCCGACCACGGCGCCGCCCTCGGCACCGCCGCAGCCGGGACGTCCGTCACAGGCGGTGGCGCGCTCCGGCTCGGGTTCGGCGTCGACCTCGGCCCGGAGCCGGTCACCATCGCGGGCACGGGCCCATCCGGTGCCGGCGCGCTGCAGGCCCCCTGGGGCGCCGCCGCGCTCGACGACCTCACGCTTGCCGCCGATGCCCGCGTCGCCGTCGCGAACGGCACCCTCCTCGTCGGCGCCCTCAGCGGGCCGCCAGCCGCCACGCTCGAACTGGTCGGCGGCGGCAAGCTCGAGATCGACGGCGGCACCTTCGCCGGCATAGCCGTCGCCGCCCAGGGCAACCTCACCTGGGACGCCCCCGCCGCCCCTGCCGCCGCCCGGGCCGGCCGCGACGGGCTCATCCGCGGCACCGGCGTGCTCGGCTCCCTCGCCGTGGCCGGCGGCACCGCCTGGCCCGGCTCCGGCCCCGCCATCGGCACGCTCGCGGTCGCCGGCCCTGCCGACTTCTCCGGCGGCACGCTCCGCATCGATATCGCCGGGACCGTGCCCGGCATCGGCTACAGCCGGCTGACCGCCGGGTCGCTCAGCCTCGCCGGCACGCTCCTCGACCTCCGCCTCGCGCCCGCCTACGCGCCCGAACCCGGCGACACGTTCACCATCGTCCAGGTCGGTGCCGGCCCCGTCGCCGGCACCTTCCGCGACCTGCCCGAAGGCGCCACCTTCGCCCGCGCCGGCTACCGCTGGGCCGTCAGCTACCGCGGCGGCGATGGCAACGACGTCGTCCTCCGCGTGGTCCGCCAGCTCGAGGCCGACCTCTCCGCCGCCATCAGCGCCGACCCCGCCGCCTACCGGCCGGGCGACCTCCTCGCGCTCCGTCTCACCATGGCGAACGCCGGCCCCGATGCCGCCGCCTCGCCCCGCTTCTACGCCTCCGTGCCGCCGGGCACCAGCTTCGTCCGCGTCGACGCCCCTGGCCATACCTGCGTGACTCCGCCCTACTTCGCCAACTCCATCACCTGCACCGGCGGCGTCCTCGAGCCCGGGACCTCGCGCGAGATCGTCCTCGTCGTCCGGGTCGAACCCGGCACCGCCGGGCCGATCCGCGCCACCGTCGCCGTCGCGTCGAACACCAGCGACCGCCACACCGTCAACGACGGCGCCGCGCTCGATATCCCGTCCGCCGCCCCGGGCACCCTCCCCTACCGCCGCATCCTCCCCGGCCTCGCCGCCGACGCCGTCCCCGGGGGTGAGGTTGGAGGTTGGAGGTTGGAGAGGTTGGAGGTTGGAGGTTGAAGGTCGAAGGTTGACCAGCCCGGCTTCCGCCCTGCGCTCCCTCCCAACTCCCAACGCCCAACTCCTAACTCCCCGTTCCCCGTTCCCCGTTCCCCGTTCCCGCTGCTACCCTGATAGACGTGAAAGTTCTCGCGATCGAATCGTCGTGCGATGAGACGGCGGCGGCGGTCGTCGAAGACGGGCGCGTCGCTCTCTCCTCCATCGTCTCTTCCCAGGTCGACCTCCACGCGAAGTACGGCGGCGTCGTCCCGGAGGTCGCCTCCCGCCAGCACCTCCTCAAGATCGTCCCGGTCATCCAGGAGGCGCTCGAGGCCGCCAACTGCACCCTCGACGATATCGACGCCGTCGCCGGCACCCGCGGCCCCGGCCTCGCCGGCAGCCTCCTCGTCGGCTACAACGCCGCCCGCGCCATCGCCGCCGGCCGCGGCCTCCCCTTCATCGGCATCAACCACCTCGAGGGCCACATCTACGCCAACTGGCTCGTCGAAGGCCCCGAGCCCGAGTTCCCCGCCCTCTGCCTCGTCGTCTCCGGCGGCCATACCGACCTCGTCTTCATGCGCGGCCACGGCCAGTACGAGCGCATCGGCGGCACCCGCGACGACGCCGCCGGCGAAGCCTTCGACAAGGCTGGCCGCCTCCTCGGCCTGCCCTTCCCCGGCGGCCCCCACATCGCGAAAGCCGCGCTCGAAGGCGGCCCCTCCTCGCTCGAACTCCCCCGCGCCTGGCTCCACGGCACCTTCGACTTCAGCTTCAGCGGTCTCAAGACGGCCGTCCTCCACACCGTCCGAGAAGGCCGCTACCCCGTCCCCGAGGTCGCCTGGGAGTTCCAGGAATCCGTCGTCGACGTCCTCGCCGGGAAAACCTCCCGCCTCGCCCGCGAACTCGGCGCCCGCAACGTCCTCGTCGCCGGCGGCGTCGCCGCCAATGCCCGCCTCCGCGAAGAGCTCCAGCGCCGCTGCCCCGTGCCGGTCCGCATCCCGCCGCCGAAGTTCTGCACCGACAACGCCGCGATGATCGGCGCCGTCGCCGGCTTCCGCCTCGAACTCGGCGAACGCACGCCGCCGGACGTCGATATCTTCACCACGAACGACTGGGCCGCCGTCTAGGCGGCCCTCCCGCCGATTCCCCGCTCAGCGCGTGCAGGTGCCCCGGCCCGAGCAGGTCTCCGGCGGCTCGTCCGCCGGGATGCGCGCCTTGCACAGCTCCGAAGGGATGCACGCCTGGTCCGTCACCAGCCCCCAGTACTTCGCCAGCGCCTCCTCCGGCGTCTCTGGCCCGTAGCTGAACAGCACCCGGTCGAGGTCGCCGATGTTCACCGTCGCGAGCCCGTCGACCGGCACCCCGTTCGCGATGAACGACCACCGCTCCGAGGCCGTGTTGCACAGCTTCTCCCCCGAGGGCAGCTCGAGACAGGTCCGCTCATCCGTCACCCCCGGGAACGAGGGGTCCGTCAGCTTGAACCCGAGGCTCTGGAAGAACTCGCCCCACGTCACCAGCGTCGAATGCACGTGCACCACCGTGAAGCGCGGGGCGTGGATGTGCACGTGCTCGCTCAGCTCCTTGCCCTCGGTGTCCGAGATGAACTGCGGCTGCCCGAAATCGAACCGCTCGCCGCGGATGACGACCGCGAAATCGGCGTGCTCGTGCGTCGGCGCGCGCGGCCCGGTCGCCGCCCACCCGGGGCCGCTCGAGGTCGTCCCGGCGGCGTCGCCGTTGCCGTCCCAGCGCCACACCAGCAGCCCCGCGAGCACGGCGACGGCGATGCCCAGCACGCCCGCCGCGGCCATCCACGCCGTCGGCCGGCCTGGGCCGGTGCTGCTGCCGGGGCCGTCGGCGCTCGCCATCGCCGGCTAGGGGGTCGGCGTCGCGGTGGCCGCGGGGCTCGCGCCCGGCGTCGCGGTCGAACCCGCCTGCGCCGTCTGCGTCGCCAGCTGCTGCTCCACCTGCTGGAAGAGGCTGCGCCAGCCGTCCATGCTCGCCGGCGCGCCCGCCCCGAGCGGCGTCCCGTTCACGAGGAAGCCCGGCGTCCCGCGGATGCCGAACGAATTCGCCGTCCGCTGCTGCTCCGTCACCTCGTCCAGGTGCTGCGACGTATCGAGGCACCGGTCGAACTGCGCCGTATCGAGCCCCAGCTCGGCCGCGTACTTCTTCAAATTCTCATCCGAGAAGCGGCCGACGTTCACCTTCTCGTCGTCTGCCTGCCCCGCCTCCGCCTGAACGAGGAACAGCTTGTTGTGGTACTGCCAGAACTTGTTCTGGTCTGCCGCGCACATGCCCGCCAGCGCCGCCCGCACCGATTCCGAGCCGAGGATCGGCAGGTTCTGGTACTCCAGCTGCACCCGGCCCGTCTTCACGAACTCGTCGATGATGTCGATCTCCTGCTCGCCCGTGAACTTCAGGCAGAACGGGCACTGGAAGTCGGCGTACACCGTCAGCTTCACCGGCGCGTCGTCCTTGCCGAGCTTCATCCCGTTCGCGAGGTCCGTCGGGATGTTCGCGGCGTGGCTCCGGAGCCGGCTCGCCAGGTCGTCGCT
This sequence comes from Tepidiforma sp., assembly GCF_026419595.1. Lineage (NCBI taxonomy): Bacteria > Bacillati > Chloroflexota > Tepidiformia > Tepidiformales > Tepidiformaceae > Tepidiforma > Tepidiforma sp. The sequence continues at coordinate 18,714 of NZ_JANZZD010000004.1, forward strand.
CGATCCCCCGCCCGAGGTCGCCAGCACCGCCACGAGGATGCCGCCGAGGACGACGATGACGGCCGCCACGATCAGGACGAACGGCCGGCTGAAGATTTCGCTCCCCCCGCCGCCGCCCGTCCGGCGCGGTGCGGGCGTGGTTGGGCGCTGGCTGCGTTGCGGCCGCGTCCCCTGCGTGCGGCTCATTTCGCGGCGGGCCTGGCGGTTCGACATGGGCGCTTCGTTCCTGCGGAGAAGGTTGGATTGCGGTCAGCACGGGGCCGCCGGCAAACCCGCCGGCAGCCCCTCCGAGATTACCACCCGCGCCGATACGGGATACGGAAGCGCTCTTTACAGCCGCGGTCAGCCCTCGCCCAGCCCGCTGCCGCGCAGCCGCGGGTCCAGCTCGTCCCGCAGCGCGTCGCCCAGCAGGTTGAAGGCCAGCACCGTCAGGCTCAGCGCCACCCCGGGAAAGACCGCCAGCCACCACGCCATGTTGAAGTACGCCCGCGCCTGCGGCCCGAGGTCGTTCCCCCAGCTCGGCTCGCCCAGCGGCAGCCCGACCCCGAGGAACGTCAGCGCCGATTCCGCCAGGATCGCCGCCGGCAGCGTCGTGCTCGCCACCACGATCACCAGCGGCCCGATGTTCGGCAGGATGTGCCGGAACATCAGCCGCGCCTCCGAACAGCCGATCACCCGCGCCGCGTCCACGTACATCCGCTGCCGCTCCACCAGCACCGCCCCCCGGATGATCCGCATGATCACCGGCGTGAAGATGATACTGATGGCGATGATCACCGCCTTCAGTCCCGGCCCGAGCCAGGTCGCCACCACCAGCCCGAAGAGGATCGCCGGGAACGACAGGAGCACCTCCGAGAGCCGGCTGATCACCGTATCGACCACGCCGCCGAGGTAGCCGGCCAGCAGCCCCAGCACCGTCCCGCCCACCACGCTGATGAGCACCGTCGCCATCCCCACCATCAGCGACGGCCGCGCCCCGTACACCACCCGCGAATACAGGTCCTGCCCGTTCCGGTTCGTGCCGAACCAGTGCTCGCCGCTCGGCGGCACGAGGATGTTCGAACCGAACTCCTTCGGGTCCGTCGTCCGCATGAACGGCGCATCCGCGAAGACCGCCGCGAAGACGAGGAGCCCGATCACCACCGCCGAGGCCGTCCCGAGCGGCTGCCGCCGCGCGAACCGCTTCAGCCGCCCGAGCCCGAACGTCGGCCGGCTCACCGGCCCCGCCAGCACGCCCGCCTGCGCTTCCGTTGCCATCGTCGCGTCCCTCCCTCCGCTCACGCCCGCAGCCGCGGGTCGGCCCAGGCGTAGAGCACGTCCACGATCAGCGTCACCGTCAGGAACGAGGCCGCGATCGTCACCGTCACCGCCTGGATCGTCTGGTGGTCGCGGTCAGCCACCGCCTTCGCTGCCATCGACCCCATCCCCGGGATCGCGAACAGCTGCTCGATGACGATCGAACCGCCGAGGATGAGCCCGAACTGCAGCCCCAGCACCGTCAGCAGCGTCAGCACCGAATTCCGGAAGACGTGGATCCACACCACGCTCCGCTCCTTCAGCCCCTTCGCCCGCGCCGTCCGCACGTAGTCCGCGTAGAACGCCTCGAGCATGCTCGACCGCACGATGCGCGCTACGTACGCCGAGGCGCCGATGCCCAGCACCAGCGCCGGCAAAATCAGCAGCCCGATGTGGGCGACCGGGTCTTCCGCGAAGCCCCGCCACTGCTTCACCGGCGTCCAGCCCCACCAGTAGGCCGGCAGGTAGATGACCAGCGTGCCCAGCCAGAAGCTCGGCACCGAAAGCCCGAGGATCGAAAAGAAGCGCGCCGTGTAATCGGCCGCCGAATGCGCCCGCACCGCGGAAAGCGCGCCGACCGGCACGCCGATCGCCAGCGTGAAGAACACCGTCACCAGCCCCAGCTGCAGCGTCGTCAGGAAGCGGTCCCGCAGCTCGGGCGTGATCTCCCGCCGGGTCGCCGTCGAAAGCCCGAAATCGCCGCGCAGCGCGTTCCCCAGCCAGAGCAGGTACTGCTCCGGCTTCGACTTATCGAGGCCCAGCTCCTTCTTGACGACCTCGATGCACTCTTCACACGCCGATCCCGAAGCGCCGAGCCGGATCGTCGCCGCATCAGCCGGCAGCGCCCGGATGAGCGCAAACGAAAGGATCGAGACGCCGAGGAGCGTGACGGGAAAGAGCGCCAGCCGGCGCAGGATGTACGTTCGCATCGCCGTTCACCTGCCAGGAGGGGGAGGTGGAAGGCGGAGCGGGGCGGCTCCGCCTTCCACCCGGGACCGGATCAGCCGTCCAGCCAGAGGTTCTGCACCCGGAAGAGGCCGGTGCCCGCGTTCGCGTACATGAAGTCCTTCTCCGGGTAGTTCTTCACCCGGTCGCGGAAGGCCGCGTACTGGAACTCCGGAACCGGCAGCGGCACCGCCGGCCCGTACTCCTGGTGGATCGTCCGGACGATCTCCTGCACCTTCTGCTTCCGCGCCTCCGGGTTCAGCTCCTGCGCCTGCGCCGCCCAGAGCTGCTGCATCTTCACCGCGAACGCCGCGGTCTCCGCCTTCGGCGAATCCGGCCGCAGGTTGCCGAAAATCGCCCCGTAGCCCACCGGCACGTAGTGCGCCAGCGCGTTGTAGTCCGGGATCGTCTGCAGCGAAAGCTCCCACGCGATGAACAGATCCCACGGCTTCGGCGCCTTCTCCGCGAACCCCGCCACCGCCCGCGCCACGTACGTCGCCGGGTCCACCACCTCCACCTCCACCTTCGCGCCGAGGTTCTGCTCCAGCTGCTTCTTCACGAACTCCGTCGCCGTCGCGAAGATCGGGATCGCCTGCATCGTGACCATCTTGATGGTCGGGAACGCCTGCGCCCCGCCCGATTCCTGCCACAGCTTCTTCGCATCCGCCGCGTTGAAGGGCTGCAGCTTCTTCAGTTCATCTTGCGGGAGGCCGTATCCCTCCTTCGCGAACTCCGAAGCCGTCGGGCTCCCATAGAGCCCTTCGCCGAGGTACAGGTTCTTGATGAACGCGTCCCGGTCGATCGCCATCCACACGGCCTGCCGGTGGCGCTTGTCCGTCCACTTGAAGTTGTCGAACTGCATCACGAGGTGGCCGTTCGCCGGGCCCTTCACCACCTTCACGCCCTTCTCCCGGCCCAGCTCGTCCGCCACCAGCCGGTCGATGTTCACCACCGAGAGCACGTCCAGCTCCCCGGCGAGGAACTTCGCCTTGATCGTCGCCGGGTCGGGGATGATCGCTTCCTCCCACGCGTCGATGTACGGCCCCTCCTTCACGTACGTCGGCGAGGGCGGGTCGTGCTCGAAGTAGTTCGGGTTCCGCTCGTAGCGCGTCCCCGTCGGCTCCCGCTTCACCATCCGGTACGGCCCGCTCCCGGCGTTCATCACCTTCATCAGGTCGCCGCCGTTCGCTTCGACCACCTCCTTCGCCACCACCGCGAACGCGCTCGACCCGAGCGAAATCACGTTCGAAGCGAACGGGTTCTTCTGCTTGATGACGACCGTGTACTTGTCCGGCGTCTCGATCTTGTCGATCCAGCCCCACTGGATCTGGTTCACCTGCGAACCCTTCGTCAGCGCCACCGGGAAGCGCGTGTACGAATAGGCGATGTCCTCCGCCGTCAGCTCCCGGCCGTTCGCCACGTCCGCCTGGAACTTCACCCCCTGGCGGATCTTCACCCGCAGCGTGAGCGGGTCCACCTGCTCATGCTCGAGCGCGAGGTCGTAGCAGACCGTCTTCGTCGAGGGCTGGTACGTCCAGAGGTGCGAATACGCCTTCGCCGGGTGGATCGGGTTCGTCACCACGATGTGCGGGTCCAGCCCCGTATCGGGCGAAGCCTTCGCGATGCGGAGCGTGCCGCCCCGTTTGCCCGCAGCCGGCGCCGTCGGGCTCCCCGCCGGCTGCGTCCCCTGCCCGCCGCCGGGCGTCGCCGTCGCGCCGCTGTCGTCGTCATCGCCGCCGCCGCAGCCCGCGGCGAGCGCGGCCGCGCCCGCCGCGGCGGCGCCGGCCCCCGCGAGGAACGCCCGGCGGCCGAGGCGCGCCCGCCAGTAGCGGTTCCAGTAGGTCGATTCCATCGGTTCCCTCCCCTGTTGGTCGCCCGGAAAACGTTCTGGTCCAAGACTTTGGTCGAATGGCCAAATTCCGGGCTCGGCGTATTATAGGTTGGCCGCACTCGATTGCAAGCATCGACCGCGTCGATACGCCCCCTTCACGCGCCGTCCCCGCCCCGCTACACTTCTCCGCGCTGGCCGATCGGCCAAAACCTTGCGGGAGCAGCCAAATGCCCAGCCTCGCCGAGATTAACCCCCTCGCACCCGAAACCGCCGAGTGCCCCTTCCCCTTCTACGAGGCCATGCGCCGCGAATGCCCCGTCTACCAGGTCCCCAGCGCCGGCTTCTTCATCGTCTCCCGCTTCGACGACGTCCTCCACGTCCTCCGCCACCCCGAAATCTTCTCCTCCAAATCCGGCCCCGGCCTCCGCCCCGTCCCCGATGAGGAGGTCATCGCCATCATGCGCCAGGGCTGGATGCCCGTGAACACCCTCCTCACCAACGACCCGCCCGCCCACTCCCGCTACCGCGCTCTCGTCAACAAAGCCTTCTCCGCCAGGCGCGTCGCCAGCCTCGAACCCTCCGTCACCGCCATCGCCAGCGACCTCATCGACCGCTTCATCGGCGACCGCGAAGTCGAACTCGTCCGCCAGTTCGCCGTCCCGCTCCCGCTCACCGTCATCGCCGACGCCCTCGGCGTCGATCGCGCCGATATGGACCGCTTCAAGCGCTGGTCCGACGACTCCGTCGCCCCCCTCGGCGGCTTCCTCACCCGCGAGCGCGAAATCGAATGCGCCCGCTCCATCGTCGAATTCCAGCACTACTTCGCCGAGCGCCTCGAAGAGCGACGCACCAACCCCCGCGACGACATCCTCACCGACCTGCTGAACGCCCACATCGGCCTCGACGGCGAAGAAGCCCGCCCGCTCGATATGGCCGAAATGCTCAGCATCCTCCAGCAGATCCTCGTCGCCGGGAACGAAACCACCACCAACCTCATCGCTTCCGGCATGATGATCCTCGTCCAGCAGCCGGAGCTGCAGGAGCGCCTCCGCGCCGAGCCCGACCGCATCCCCAACTTCGTCGAAGAAGCCCTCCGCCTCGAATCCCCCGTCCAGGGGCTCTTCCGCCAGGCCGTCGTCGATACCGAAATCGGCGGCACGCCCATCCCCGCCGGCTCCCGCATCCTCCTCTCCTACGCCTCCGCCAACCGCGACGAGGCCGAATTCCCCCACGCCGATGAGATCGACCTCGACCGCGAGGCCCCGGAAGGCCACCTCGCCTTCGGCCGCGGCATCCACTACTGCCTCGGCGCGGCCCTCGCCCGCCTCGAGGCCCGCATCGCCTTCACCCTCCTCCTCCAGCGCCTCCGCGCCATCCGCGCCGCCGAGGGCAAGAACGACTATACCCACGTCCCGAGCGTTATCCTCAGGGGGCTCAAGGCCCTCTACCTCGAGTTCGAACCCGCCTGAAGGAGACGCCCCTACCCATGCAGCTCCGCGACACGCCCGAACAGGCCGCCTGGCGGCAGGAGGTCCGCGCCTTCATCCGCGACAACCTCCCCGAATCCATCCGCGGCGTCACCGGCTTCTTCTACGACCCCCGCGCCGACCCCGGCTTCGGCCAGTGGCGCGACGCCCTCGTCCGCCGCGGCTGGATCGCCCCCGTCTGGCCGAAAGAGTACGGCGGCGCCGGCATGTCCGTCGTCGAACAGTTCATCCTCAACCAGGAATTCGCCGAGGCCGGCGCCCCCCAGCCCGGCGGCCTCGGCGTCGCCATGCTCGGCCCTACCCTCATCGCCCACGGCACCGACGAACAGAAGCGCGAACACCTCCCCCGCATCCTCAGCGGCGAAGTCCTCTGGTGCCAGGGCTACTCCGAACCCGGCTCCGGCTCCGACCTCGCCTCCCTCCAGACCCGCGCCGTCCGCGACGGCGACGACTTCGTCATCAACGGCCAGAAGATCTGGACCTCCTTCGCCCACTTCGCCGACTGGTGCTTCCTCCTTGCCCGCACCGACCCGGACGCCCCCAAGCACCGCGGCATCACCTACTTCCTCGTCGATATGAAGTCGCCCGGCATCACCGTCCGCCCGCTCGTCAACATGGCCGGCGGCCACGACTTCAACGAAGTCTTCTTCGAAGACGTCCGCGTCCCCGCCCGCAACGTCGTCGGCGAGGTCAACCGCGGCTGGTACGTCGGCGCCACCACCCTCGATTTCGAGCGCTCCTCCATCGGCACCGCCGTCGGCCAGCGGAAGAGCATCGAACGGTACACCGCCTGGCTCCGCCAAAACCGGGCCCAGCTCCCGCCCTCGACCGCCGCCGCCGCCCGCCTCGCCTGGGCCGACCGCGCCGTCGAAGTGCAGGTCCTCACCCTCCTCGCCTACCGCATCATCAGCATGCAGGCCGCCGGCAAAATCCCCAACGCCGAGGCCTCCATCGCCAAGCTCTTCACCTCCGAGACCGGCCAGCGCATCGCCCACACCGCGCTCAAGATGCTCGGCACCGCCGGCGCCCTCATGGACCGCGCCGCCGCGCCCTTCCGCGGCGAGGCCGCCCGCGGCTACCTCAACGCCGTCTCGCTCACCATCGCCGGCGGCACCAGCGAAATCCAGCGCAACATCATCGCCCAGCGCGGCCTCGGCCTCCCGCGCGACTGACGCCCGGCGCGCCCGGCCGGCGGGAGGGGGACCGCCGCCGGCCGGGTTCGCCTCACAGCAGGGGGTACTCGCCCTTCGCCCAGCGGATGCCCCGCCGCAGCAGCTCGAGGTACTCCGGCACCTCCCACGACCCGGGCTCGAATCGGGGGTACTCCGGCAGCTGGAACCGCCCCGCCATGCTCCCGTACGCCCGCCCGCCCGGCGCCGTCAGCATGTCGTACCGCCGCCGCCGGTGGCCCGGCGTCAGGTAGAGCACCGCGCCCGCGCCGTACGGGTGGAGGTAGAGCACCGGCCACTCCCGCTCCCCCGGCCACGAGGCTTCGGCGAAGCCCGGCGCCTCGCCGCCGAACCGCGTCACCATCAGCGGCCGCACCTCCCCGTGGTACTCGCACAGGTACAGCTCCTCGCCCTCCCCCGTGCGCCACTCGCCGAGCCCCGCCACCAGCGGGTGCTCCGCCGCCGGCCAGACCGGGTAGCTCCCCACCGGCGGGTGCGCGATGAACTGGCTCCCCAGCACCTCCATGTACCGCCGCAGGATGCGCGGGCTCCGCACGCCTTCCGCCTCCATCTCGAACACCGCGTTCGTCCCGTGGAGCGCGAACCACCGCCCGCCTCCCTCCACGAACCGCGCCAGCGCCTCTACCTCCGCCTCCGTCGGCCGCAAGTCGCAGGTGTAGGTGATGAGGAACGAGCAGCCCGCGAGCCCTTCCGTGTCGCGGAAGTCCCGCCCCACGAGCACCCGCACCTCCTCGTGCTCCGCCAGCAGCTCGAGCAGCCGCAGCCGCGGCCCGTCGAAGTCGTGCCAGTTCCCCCCGCAGACGAGGTAGCCGTCGATGCGGCCCATCGGCCAGCCTCCTTCCCGCCCCCGCGGCGGCCTAGAAGTTCACCCGCTTCGTGAACCCGCCGTCGACCACGAGGTTCACCCCCGTGATCCACGAGGCCGCAGGGCTCGCGAGGAACGCCACCGCCCGCGCTACCTCCTCCGGCGTCCCCATCCGCCCCATCGGCTGCTGCTTCAGCGTCGCCTCGTAGAAGGGCGGCATCGCCTGCTTGATCATCGCCCAGGGGCCGCCCTCGAAGTAAATCGGCCCCGGCGAGACGACGTTCACCCGGATCCCCTTCGGCGCATACGCCTGCGAGAGCGCGTTCGCGTAGTTGATCAGCGCCGCCTTCATCGCCCCGTAGCCGTTCGGCTGCCCGAACGTCTCCACCGCCGCCGTCGTGCTGATGAACACCACCGCCGGCGCCTCCGACTTCTCGAGGAACGGCCGCGCCGCTTCGAACCCGCGCACCGCGCCCAGCATGTCGACCTCGAAGTTCTGCACGAAGCCCTGTTCGCCCGGCGCGGCGCCCCCGCTCGTGTTGCTCACGAAGATGTCGATGCCGCCGAGCTGCTCGCCCGCCCGCGCAATCCACGCGAGGTAGTCGTCCCGCTTGCCGACGTCGACCGCCTCCGCAGCGACCGTGACGCCGTGCCGGCGCAGCTGCTCCGCGGCGGCGTTCAGCCCCTCTGCGTTCCGCGCGCAGATGGCGAGGTGCGCGCCCTCCGCCGCCAGCGTCTCCGCGATGGCGCGGCCGATGCCCCGGCTCGCCCCCGTGACCAGCGCGCGCTTCCCCTTTAACCCGAGATCCATGCTCCGTCCTCCTTCCGCCGGGCGTCAGCCCCGGCCGGTGAACTCCTCGATCATGCGAGCGCGACCGTCCCGGCGCTGCCGTCCACGGTCACCTGCTGCCCGTCCCGGATGCGCCGGGTCGCGTCCTTCACCCCGACGACCGCCGGGATGCCGTACTCCCGCGCCACGATCGCCGCGTGGCTCAGCATGCCGCCCGTCTCCACGACGAGCGCCGCCGCCGGCACGAACAGCGGCGCCATCGGCGCATCGAATACCGGCAGCACGAGCACCTCGCCCGGCGCGATGTCGGCCGCGAGCGCCGCATCGAGGTCCGGGATGACGCGCGCCGGGCCCGTCGCCGTCCCGGGGCTCACACCCTGCCCGGCGAGCGCCCCGTTCGCCGCCGCGCCGCTCTCCGCCGGCACCAGCGAAGCCGGCAGCTCGAAGACGCCCTCCGGCAGCCGGAAGCCCTCCAGCCGGCGGTACTCCTCCTGCCGCGCGCGGACAGCCGCCTTCGCTGCCGCCCCGTCCAGCGTTTCGAACTCGCGCACCTCCGCCAGCCGCAGGAAGAACACGTCCTCCGGCTGCTCGAGCGCCCCCCGCCGCGCCAGCCGCCGCCCGATCTCCAGCAGCGGCGGCCGGAACGCCCGGCAGGCCCGCGCCCAGTTCGCCTTCGTCCCTTCGCGGCCGCGGTTCAGCCGCTGCGCCATCGCCAGCGTCTCCCGGAACGCCGCCTGCGCCTTCGCCGGCAGCTTCGCCGCAATCGTCTCCTCGAGCCGCTCGCGCGCCGCCGCCGCCCGCGCCTCCCGCCGGTGCGGGTCCGCCGAAGCGGGGGCCGCCATGTCCGCCCGCAGCGCCCCGAGCAGCAGGGCCGGCGCCTCGTCCCACGTCGGCGTCGAAGGGTCCGTCTCCCGCGGCCCGCGGAAGCCGTACTCCCGGATCAGCTCCCGGTAGCCGGCCGCGAACGCCTCCCACGCCGGCGAAACCGGCGCCGCCAGCCGCGCCAGCAGCGCATCGTTCGAAAGCTCCTCTGCCGCCGCGCTGATGACCGCGCTCTTCCGGCCGGCCCGCGCGAGGTCCCACGTCGCCTTGCCAGGCTTCGCGCTCTCGACATCCCGCAGCGCGCTCGTCAGCGTCGTCACCCACGCCGGCGGGTGCCCCGGCAGGTGCTCGCCCAGCAGCGCTCCCAGCATCCCGGTGTACTCCGCGCCCCCGACCGACACGATGACGTGCGACGTGAACAGTCCCGCGACGACGTCGAGGTTCTCCTCGACCGCCCGCAGCAGCTCGTCGCCCCGCAGCCGCGGGTACTCCCGCGCCCACGCCTGCCGGTACGCCCGCTCCGAAACCTCCCGGCCCCGCGCGATCTCCCGCTCCGCGTTCCGCCACCGGGCCGTGATGCGCCGGCGCGCTGCCTTGGCCCGCTCCAGGTTCTGCGCCTGCCCGGCCGTCAGCTCGTCCCCCTCGACGAACTGCTTCAGCATGTCCGTCCCGCCGCCCACCTGGTAGGTCGACGTGATCGCCATCGACCACGCCACGCCGAGCGTCCACCGGCCGCCGACCACCCCGAGCACGTTCATCGCCGGCGGCGGCGCCGTCGGCACGAGGTCGAGCACCCCCAGCTCCTCCGCCATCCGCGTCGTGAACCGGTAGTCCCACTGGTTGATGAGGTCCGCCGTCAGCGGCTTGATGACCCCCGGCAGCACCTCCTCCACGTTCCCTGTCGTCACCAGCCGGTAGCGCGGGTTGAGGTCCGCATCCCACGAGCAGAGCTTCTCGCCAGCCATCGCACCGCCCCCTCAGTACTGCGCGGTCCCGCAGTCGACCGAGATGCACGCGCCCGTGATCCCGGCCCCCGCCTCGCCCGCGAGCAGCAGCGCCACCGCGGCCACCTGCTCGACCGTGTTGATGTCGCCGGTCGCCGTCTTCGCCTTGAAAATCTTCTCCACCATCTCGTCGAGGCCGGAGAGGCCCATCGCCTTCGCCGTCGCATCGCCCGAGTCCCGCACCGCGTCGGTGATGATGAGCCCGGGGCAGATCGCGTTGCAGGTGATGCCCAGCCGCCCCACCTCGAGCGCCGTCGTCTTCGTCAGGCCGTTCACCCCGTGCTTCGCCGCCACGTAGCCCGCCATCCCCGCCGCGCCCTGCTTCCCCTCGACCGACGAGATGTTGATGATGCGGCCCGACCCCTGCGGGATCATCCGCTGGAGCGCCCACTTCGTCCCGTAGAACACCCCGCTCAGGTTCCAGCGGATGTCGTTCTCCCAGGCGTCGTCGTCGAGCTGCGCGATCGGCGCCGGCCGGGTGATGCCGCCCGCGTTGTTCACCATGATGTCGAGCCGGCCCCAGCGCTCCGCCGCCGTCTCCACCAGCCGGCGCACGTCCTCGCTGCTGCGCGCATCGCCCGGCACGAAGACGGCCCGGTCGCCGGCGCACAGCTCCGCCAGCGCCTGCTGCCCTTTCGCCGCGTCGCGCCCGTTGAACGCGACGTACGCCCCCTCCCGGAGGAACGCTTCGACGATCCCCCGGCCGATGCCGCGGCTCCCGCCGGTGACCGCGGCCACTTTCCCTTCGAGCATCTGCATGGCTGTCCCCTCCATCCGCGGGACGCGCTGTCCCGGCGCGCCCGCGCTGCTGCCGGGAGCTTTTACCACATTGCCCGAAGCTTTGGAAGATCAGCCAAGAAATTGGGCGTCGATGGCGAGCCTCACCCCTTCGCCGCTGCGGCCGCCGCCCCCGCGCTCCCCCCGCCGGCGCCGTCCGCCACGAGGTAGGCCATCAGCATCTCGATCGTCTGCCGCTCCGTCTCCTCGAAGTCGAATGCGCCCGGCTCCAGCAGCCACTGGAGCGCCACCCCGGTTACGGCGCCGATGTGCCGCGCCGCTGCCGCGTCCGCGTCGAGGTCCTGCCGGAACGCCCCGGCCCGCTGGCCCGCCCGGATCGCCGCCGCCGTCGTCCGCCGGAAGCCCTCCCAGAGCGCCCGGATCTCCTCCCCGAGCCGCGGGTCGCGCTTGGCGCTCGCCGTGAACTGCACGAACACCTCGTACGGCACCGGGTTCACCTTCGCCAGCTCGATCCCGATCCGCGTCACCGCCCGCATCGTCTCGACCGGGTCGTTGCTCTCCCCGAGCGCCTCCTGCACCGACTCGTTGAAAATCTCCTGGCAGCGCGCCAGCACCCCCGAGAGCAGGTCCGCCTTGTCTTTGAAGTGGTACGAGACGAGCCCGCGGCTCACCTCCGCCCGCTTCGTCGCCTCGTCGATGGACGTCTCGGCCCAGCCCTTTTCTGCCATCACGGCCACGGCCGCGTCGATGATCTGCCTGCGCCGAATCGCGTTGATATCCAGTCGTGCCATCCTCATCCATCCCCGAGGGGCCCGGCGGCCCCCGTTCGTTTGCGTGGCTAACAGTTAGGCTAACAGGCCGAAGCCCTGAACGCCCCTTTCGGCCCGCCGCCTGTTTCGGTACAGTTACGCCGCCGTTGGACGCCCGGCCAAAAACCAAACCGGTGGTGCCAAATGCCTCCCTCCCCCGAGACCCTGCTCGACCTCCACCGCCGCATGCTCCGCATCCGCCTCTTCGAAGAAGAGGCCGGCAGGCTCTCCGAGGCCGGCCGCATCCCCGGCGCCCTCCACCTCTACGTCGGCGAAGAAGCCGTCGCTGCCGGCGTCGCTGCCCACCTCGGCCCCGGCGACCAGGTCACCAGCACCCACCGCGGCCACGGCCACCTCGTCGCCGTCGGCGGCGACTTCCGCCAGATGTTCGCCGAGCTCTTCGGCCGCGCCACCGGCTACTGCCGCGGCAAAGGCGGCTCCATGCACATCGCCGATATGGACCTCGGCATGCTCGGCGCCAACGGCATCGTCGGCGGCGGCCCGCCCATCGCCGTCGGCGCCGCCTTCTCCAACAAGTACCGCAAGACGCAAAACGTCACCGCCTGCTTCTTCGGCGACGGCGCCTCCAACGAAGGCTCCTTCCACGAAGCCGCCAACATGGCCGGCCTCTACCGCCTCCCCCTCATCTTCGTCTGCGAGAACAACGGCTTCGGCGAATTCACCCGCCAGGACCGCCACCAGGCGATCCGCGACATCGCCGACCGCGCCGCCGGCTACGGCTTCCCCGGCATCGTCGTCGACGGCATGGACGCCGTCGCCGTCTACGAAGCCGCCGGTGAGGCCATCGCCCGCGCCCGCCGCGGCGAAGGCCCCACCCTCCTCGAATGCAAGACCTACCGCTTCTTCGACCACGTCGGCGTCCGCGGCATGGGCGTCGTCTACCGCTCCGACGACGAAGTCCGCGCCTGGCGTGAGCGCGACCCGATCACGCTCCTCGAGCGCCGCCTCGCCGAGCTCGGCATCCTCGATGCCGCCGGCGCCGCCGCCGTCCGCGACGCCATCCAGGCCGAGGTCCGCGAGGCTGTCGCCTTCGCCGAGGCCAGCCCCTTCCCGGACCCGTCGGCCCTCACCGAAGACGTCTACGCCAGCTAGCCCCACGGAGCCGCACCGATGACCGCCGCAACCGCCCAGCGCCAGCTCCCCACCGTCATGGCCATCAACGAGGCCCTCCGCCAGCTCATGCGCGAGGACCCGACCGTCTTCCTCGCCGGCGAAGACGTCGCCCTCTACGGCTCCGTCTTCGGCTTCAGCCGCGGCCTCCTCGATGAGTTCGGCCCCGAACGCGTCGTCGATACCCCCATCAGCGAAGCCGCCCTCGTCGGCCTCGGCGTCGGCGCCGCCGCCACCGGCCTCCGCCCCATCATCGACATCATGTTCATGGATTTCATGGGCGTGGCGATGGACCAGCTCGTCAACCAGGCCGCCAAGATGCGCTATATGTTCGGCGGCAAAGCGCGCCTGCCCCTCACCATCCACACCATGGCCGGCGCCGGCCTCAACCTCGCCGCCCAGCACTCCCAGAGCCTCGAAGCCTGGTTCTGCCACGTCCCCGGCCTCAAAGTCGTCATGGCCTCCGGCCCGTACGAAGCCAAGGGCCTCCTCATCGCCGCCGTCCGCGACGACAGCCCCGTCATCGTCATCAACCACAAGGCGCTCCTCGGCCTCGCCGGCCCCGTCCCGGAAGAGATGTACGAAATCCCCCTCGGCGAGGCTGCCGTCGCCCGCCCCGGCACGAACTTCACCATCATCGCCACCGGCCGCATGGTCCACGAAAGCCTCGCCGCCGCCGAAAAGCTGCTCGAGCACGGCATCGACGCCGAGGTCATCGACCCCCGCACCCTCGTCCCGCTCGATACCGCGACGCTCGTCGCATCCCTCCGCAAGACTCACCGCGCCCTCGTCGTCCACGAGGCCGTCCGCTTCGGCGGCTTCGGCGCCGAGATCGCTGCCCAGCTGCAAGAAGCCGCCTTCGACCACCTCGATGCGCCCGTCGGCCGGGTCGGCGCGCCGTTCTCGCCCGTGCCGTTCAGCCCCGCGCTCGAAGCCCACTACGTGCCGAACGCCGACCGCATCGCCGCCGAAGTCCTCCGCCTCCTCGGCCGGGCCGCGTAGCCATGCCCCCCGGCCCGGTCGGCGTCATCGCCAACCCCGCCTCGGGCAAGGACATCCGCCGCCTCGTCGCCCGCGCGCCCGTCTCCACCGACGCCGACAAGGCAGCCGTGCTCCGCCGCTTTTTCGCCGGCGCCGCCGCCGCCGGTGCCCGCGACATCTGCTACCTGCCGGGCCCGCACCGCCTCGCCGAAGACGCGCTCGAACCGTTCGCGCCGCCGCTCCGCCCCGTCCCGCTCCCGGTGCCGCTCACCGGCTCCGCGCTCGATACGCGGAACGCGGCCGCCGCGTGCCGCGAGCGCGGCGCGGCCGCCGTCCTCGTGCTCGGCGGCGACGGCACCTGCCGGGCGGCCGCCGCCGGCTGGCCCGGCCTGCCCATCCTCCCCATCTCCACCGGCACCAACAACGTCTTCCCCCTCGCCTGCGAACCCACGGCCGCGGGGCTCGCCGCCGGCCTCGTCGCCTCCGGCCGGGTGCCCATCGAGGCTGCCGCCGTCCGCTGCCCCGTCATCGCCGTCGAAGTCGACGGCGAACCGCCGGACCTCGCCCTCGTCGATGCTGCCCTCGTCGACGAGGCCTTCACCGGCTCCCGCGCCGTCTGGCGGCCGGCCGAGCTCCGGGCCGCGCTCCTCCTCCGTTCCGACCCGGCCGTCACCGGCCTCGCCGCCATCGGCGGCGCTCTCGGCCTCGCGATGCCCGCCGGCGCGGCCATCGCCCTCGACCTCGGCGAACCCGGCTGTCCCGTCGCCGCCGCGCTCGCGCCCGGCCTCATCGTCCCCGTCCCGGTCCGCAGCTACCGCGCCGCGCCATTCGGCGAAGCGGTCGAATGGCGCGGCCCCGGCATCATCGCCCTCGATGGCGAGCGGGAGCGCCGCCTGCTCCCCGGCCAGCGCGCCCGCCTCCTCCCGCTCCCCGATGGGCCCCGCCTCATCGACCCCCGCCGCGCGCTCGCCCACGCGGCCCGCGCCGGCCTCTTCCTCGACCTCACCCCCGGAGCGCCCCATGCCGACTGACGTCCTCATCCCGAAACTGGGCATGACCATGACCGAAGGCACCGTCGCCGAATGGCTCGTGCCCGACGGCGCGCCCGTCTGCGCCGGCGACATCGTCTACCGCCTCGAAACCGAGAAGATCGAGTTCCAGGTCGAAGCCGAGGCCGACGGCATCCTCCGCCACGCCGTCCCGGCCGGCGCCACCCTGCCGCCCGGCGCCGTCGTCGGCTGGATTCTCGCGCCCGGCGAAGCGCCGCCCGCCGGCGCCCCGGCCGCTCCGCTCCCGGCCGCCGAAGCCGCGCCGGCCGCCCCCGCCTCCGTCCCGCCGCCGCCCCCGGCGGAGGGACGCCTCGCCGCCTCGCCTGCTGCCCGCCGCCTCGCGGCCGACCTCGGCGTCCCGCTCGATGCCGTGCTCGGCACCGGCCCCGGCGGCCGCGTCACCGAGGAGGACGTCCGCCGCGCCCACGCGGCTCTCGCCGCGGCTCCCGCGCCGCCGGCAGCCCCGCCGGCCGAACCGCCCGCCGCCACCCCCGTCGCGCGCGCCCTCGCCCGCGAACTCGGCATCGACCTCGCCGCGGTCCGCGGCACCGGCCCCGGCGGCCGCATCACGAAGGAAGACGTCGAAGCCGCGGCCGCCCGCCCCGCCCCGCCCGCGGCGCCGCCGCCTGCGCCCGCGACCGCACCGCCCTCCGCGCCCGGCGAGCGCATCCCCCTCCGCGGCATGCGCCGCACCATCGCCGACCGCATGCACCGCAGCCTCCAGGAGATGGCCCAGCTCACCCTCAGCATGCGCGTCCGGATGGACGAGGCGCTCCGCCTCCGCGAGCAGCTCATCGCCGAGTGGCAGCCCGAGGGCATCCGCCCCTCCATCACCGACCTCGTCATCCGCGCCGCCGCGAAGGCCCTCCGCCGCCATCCCGCCCTCAACGCCCGCGTCGAACCCGACGCCATCGTCCTCGAGCCGGCTGTCCACATCGGCATGGCCGTCGCCCTCGAAGCCGGCCTCGTCGTCCCCGTCATCCGCGGCGCCGACGCCCTCAGCCTCCGCGACCTCGCCCGCGAAACGTCCCGCCTCGCCGAAGCCGCCCGCGCCGGCGCGCTCGGCCTCGACGACTACGCCGGCCAGACCTTCTCCGTCACCTCCCTCGGCATGGCCGGTGTCGAGTTCTTCACGCCCATCATCAACCCGCCCAACGTCGCCATCCTCGGCATCGGCCGCATCGTCGACGACGTCGCGTGGGAGGGCGACCGCCCGGTCCGCGCGCGTACGCTCACGCTCAGCCTCACCATCGACCACCGTGCGGTCGACGGCGCGCCCGGCGCGGCCTTCCTCGCCGAGGTCCGCGACCTCCTCGAATCCCCCTACCGGCTGCTCGTATGACCGCGCCCGCCCGCTTCGACGTCGCCGTCATCGGCGCCGGCGCCGCCGGCGTGGCTGCCGCGCTCGAAGCCGCGCGCCTCGGCGCTTCCGTCGCCCTCATCGAGGCCCAGCAGCCCGGCGGCTCCTGCGTCCACCACACCTGCATCCCCACCTCCATCCTCCTCGACGCGGCCGAAGGTTTCGCCCGCGCGTGCGAACTCGGCCTCGCCGGCGTCTTCGCCGCGGGCGAAACCTTCCAGCTCGGCCGCGCCAACGACCGCGCCCGCGCGCTCGTCCGCGGCCTCGCGGCAGCCACCCAAACCGCGCTCCGCCGCGCCGGTGTCCAGCTCATCGCCGGCCACGCCAGCTTCCTCGAGCCCGAGCTCCTCGCCGTCGCCGGGGGCGAACCGGTCCGCGCCGGGGCCGTCGTCATCGCTGCCGGCGCCCGCTGGGAGCCGCCGACGATTCCCGGGCTCCCCGCCGACCGCTTCGCCACCCCCGACGTCGTCCAAACGTGGCGCGAAGCCCCGGCCTCCTGCCTCGTCCTCGGCGGCGGCCCCTCGGGCGGTCTCTTCGCCATCGAGTACGCGGTGCTGCTCGCTCTCGCCGGCTCTGCCGTGACCCTCGCCGCGCCCGGCCCCGCCGTCTGCGACGGCTTCGACGCCGACCTCCAGCCGGTCATCGCCGACCTCCTCGGCGCGCTCGGCATCGCCGTCCACCGCGACGCTGTGCCGGCCGCTGCCGAAGGCGCCGCCGTCCGCCTCGCCGCGCCCGGCGTCGAGGTAGCGGTCGACGCCGCCGTGGTCCTCGCCGCCGACCCCCGCGTCCCCTCGGCCGAAGGGCTCGCGCTCGAACGCGCCGGGCTCGCGCCAGCCCCGGATGGGACCATCCCGGTCGACGAAACCGCCGCCGCGGCCGTGCCGGGCATCTTCGCTGCCGGCGACGTCACGGGCCGCGGCATGCTCTCCAGCACTGCCGCTGCGATGGGCCGCGCTGCCGGCGCGGGCGCCGCCGGCGACCCCCGCCGCTTCCGCCTCGCCGCCGTGCCGCGCCTGGTCCACGCCGTCCCGCCGCTCGCCGCCGTCGGGCTCACTGCCGAAGCGGCGCGCGCCCGCGGCCTCCGGCTCGCCACCGCGACCGTCCCGTCGGAGGGCTCCGCCTGGTCAGCCGTCCGCGGCGGCCAGCCCGGCTTCGTCCGCCTCCACGCCGACGCCCGCACCGGCGAAATCCTCGGCGTCCAGGCGGCCGGCCCCGGCGCCCACGAGCTGGTCAGCGCCGCCGCCGCGCTCATGCAGGCCGAGGCGACCGCCGGCCAGCTGGCCGCCGCCCTGCCCTGGCACCCCTCGCCCCTCGAGCTCCTCGCCGAGGCGGCCCGCCGCCTCTGACGCCAGCCTCAGGCGCGCAGCGCGTACACCTCGTAGGTCACCCCGCCCGGCGTCGTCGTCCCGACCCCGACCGCCTGCACGTTGTTCAGCCAGGCGTACTTCTCCGCCCCCGTCTCGAACAGCGGCGCCGAGTACACCTTCGTCGTCCCGTCCGCGCCCCGCGCGCCGATGCCCGTGTACGTCACGAGGATGTGCGCCCCGTCGTCCGTCTGCAGCGTCAGCCGCACGTCCAGCTTCATGCTCCCGTCCGGCCGCAGCGTCACCCAGTCGCCGCCCGAATTGGCGACGATGGTGCCCTTCAGCTTCGGGCCTTCGAACGTGCCGCCCGGCACGCTCACGATGAACCGCGACCCCTGCGGGCCGCCCTGGATGATCGTCGGCGGCGCGACCTGCGCCGTCATCGTGAACAGGAACTCCACCGGCAGGCTCTCCATCGGCATCGCAGCAACTCCCTTCTCGTTGTCGTTTCCCGGTCCGAAGCGGCTCGTCCCGCGGGCGGCCGTATCCTACCCGCCCGCGGCCGGCGCCGCGCTCTCGTGCATCACGACGCTCACCTCGCCGGCCAGCGCATCGTCCCGGATGAGGCGCACCACCTCCTCCGCGATTCGCTCTGGCGGCAGCAGCACCGCGCCCGCCAGCGACGGCTCCAGCCACGCCGCCGGCCGCGTCCCATCGCCCGTCTTCGCGATGATCGGCGTGTCCACCATCCCCGGCGCTACGGCGTTCACCCGCACGTTCTCTAGCTCCCTCAGGATGGCGCACGACTTCGTGAAGTGGATGACCGCCGCCTTCGAGGCCGCGTAGACGGGGTCGAACGGCAGCGGCCCGAGCCCCGCGATGCTCGCCGTGTTGATGACCGCGCCGCCCTCCCCGTGCTCCCGGAACGCCTCCACCGCCGCCCGCGTGCCCATCACCACCCCCGCAGCGTTCACCGCGAGCACCCGGAACACCTTCTCCAGCGGCGCATCCGGCCAGCCCGGCGTGTCCCCGGTCATGATCCCCGCGTTGTTGTGGACGATGTCCAGCCGCCCGAACACCCGCTTCGCCGCCCGGAACGTCTCGGCCACCCCTTCCGGGGTGCCGATGTCGCCCTGCACGAACGCCGCTTCGCCGCCCGCCGCCGCGATCCGCCGCACCGTCTCCTCCCCGCCCGCCGCGTCGACGTCGACCACGACGACCTTCGCGCCCTCGCGCGCCAGCCGCTCCGCGCACGCCCGGCCGATGCCCGAGCCCGCGCCCGTGACCATCGCAACCTTGCCCGCGATCTCCATGCCTGCCTCCCGTGGCGAAAATCGGCGGGAGTTTATCCTGCTGGACAAAGCTTTGGCCAATGGTCCAGTATTCCGCCGTGGCACAGCCCGTCATCCCTGCCCCGCTCGCCGCTCACCTGGAATCCCTCCCCCACCTCCGTGCCGGGTTCGAACGCTTCCTCGCGGCCTGCTTCGACCCGGACGCCGTGCCCGCCGCCACCCTCGAGCGCTGCCGGCGGCTCGTGGCTGCCCTCCACGGCGCCGACCCGGCCGCCTGCGGCCCCGCCTTCGCCAACCTCCCGCCGGCCGAGGCCGAGGCCCTCGCCCGGGGCGAATGCCCGCCCGGCCTCCCGCCCGCCGACGCCCTCGCACTCGAAATCGCCGGCTGTATCCCGTGGCGCCACCACGACCTGCCCGATGCGCCCGTCCTCGCTTACCGCGACGCCTGCGGCGAGCGCGCCGCCGTCACCCTGCTCGCCGCCCTCGCCATGTTCGATGCCCTCTGCCGGATGACCCTCGCCGCCAGCCGCCTCGAAGGAGCCTGACCGTGTCCACCGTCCCTCGCGTTCCCTCTGCCGTCCCCGGCCAGCCGCCCGCCTTCCACACCGTCCTCGCCCACGCGCCCGCCATCCAGCAGAATTTCGCCGCCCTCTACGCCGACTTCTGGATGGACCCCGCCCTCTCCCAGCGCGACCGCGAACTCGCCCGCATCCGCAACGCCCGCGTTACCGCCTGCGGCTTCTGCCGCCAGGTCCGCTTCTCCCTCGCCCGCGAGGAAGGCCTCGACGAAGCCACCCTGGACCTCGTCACCGACGCCTACGCCGAATCCAGCCTCTCCGATCGGGAGAAGCGCATCCTCGCCTGGACCGACGCCATCATCGGCGACCCGGCCCGCGCCGACCCGGCCCTCGGCGAAACCCTCCGCCGCGACCTCGGCGAGGCCGGGCTGGCCGCCCTCACCCTCGGCGTCGGGCTCTTCCTCGGCCTCGCCAAGGTGCTCATCACCCTCGGCCTCGAACCGGAGCAAATGCCCGTCACCGTGCTGCCCACGCCCGGCTCCGCGGCCTACCGCGCCCCGGCGGCCCGCTAGCCCCGCAGCACCCGCGGTGGCGCGCCGAGCCCGAACAGCGTCCCCCGCCCCGTGACGGCGTCGAAGCTCTCCACCATCACCTCCAGCTCGTCGCCGTCATCGAGCGTCACCACTCCCCGGCCGATCGCCGGCACCACCAGCGGCTCCGCCCGGAACGCCCCGCCCCAGCCCTGCACCTTCCCCGGCGGTGTCGGCTTCGTGAACAGCTCCAGCGCCACCCGCCGGCGGAACCCCGCCCGCAGCACCTCGAGGTCCGCTTCGCCTTCCCACCTGCGCATTGTTCCCTCCCGCGCATCGCTCCCGCCGATACCTGCGAGAGACCGTTGCAATCGTTCGCGGCCCCCAGTATAGTCGCGGCACTGGCCGTATGGCCAAAAATCTGGCAGGCAGGATAGCCATGGCCGACCCCCACGCCGAACCCGCCCCCCTCACCCGCCCGCCCCGCAAGAAGCGCCACCCCCTCTCCGGCGCCATCTACGAAGAGCTCCCCGGCAACCGCGTCCGCGTCATCAAAGGCGAGGCCTACGGCATCTTCGACGGCTTCACCACCCGCCATCTCGAAGGCCCCCTCACCTACGCCGACCCCCACATGATCATCTGGGTCGGCGGCAAAGCCGTCGAAGGCATGGGCCACCGCGCCGAGCGCGCCCGCGGCCTCGAAATCGTCCACGACTGACCCGAAGGAGGTTCCCCCACCATGGCGCTCAAGACCGTCGGCGACCAGGGCCGCCTCACCTCCGCCGGCTACCGCTCCGCCGGCACCCTCTACCAGGAGCTCCTCGACCAGGACTCCCGCCCCGTCCCGCCCGTCCTCCGCCTCGAATCCCCCATCGAACCCGGCGTCACCCGCGTGCCCGCCGAACAGTACTTCAGCAAGGCCATCCACGACCGCGAAGTCGAAAAAATCTGGAAGCGCGCCTGGCAGATGGCCTGCCGCGAAGAAGACATCCCCAACGTCGGCGACTACATCGTCTACGACATCGCCCACCTCTCCTTCCTCGTCGTCCGCTCCGCGCCGGACCGCATCCAGGCCTTCCACAACGCCTGCCTCCACCGCGGCCGCCAGCTCCGCGAGTTCGACGGCCGCGGCGCCCAGGAGTTCCGCTGCCCCTTCCACGGCTGGTGCTGGGAGATCGACGGCTCCCTCAAGGAAGTCGTCTGCCAGTGGGACTTCCCCGAGGTCAACGAGCGCGACTACCGCCTGCCCGAAGTCCAGGTCGGCACCTGGGGCGGCTTCGTCTTCATCAACCCCGACCCCGAAGCCGAACCGCTCGAACAGTTCCTCGGCGACCTCCCCCGCCACTTCGAACGCTGGGACCTCGCCAACCGCTTCAAGCAGGCCCACGTCGCCAAGATCCTCCGCTGCAACTGGAAGGTCGCCCAGGAAGCCTTCATGGAGGCCTACCACGTCGTCGCTACCCACCCCCAGCTCCTCAACGGCATCGGCGACTCCAACTCCCAGTACGACGTCTTCGGCAACTTCTCCCGCGCCATCACGCCCAACGGCACCCCGAGCCCCCACCTGCGCGACACCCCCGGCCAGCAGGACATGCTCGACGCCATGTTCGACCGGAACCTCGATACGCCGCCCCTCGCCGAGGTGCCCCCGGGCATGGGCGCCCGCCAGTTCGCCGCCATGCTCAGCCGCGAAGGCATGCGCGCCGTCATCGGCGACGACGCCGATACCTACTGCGACGCCGAATACCTCGATTCCATCTACTACACCGTCTTCCCCAACTTCCACCCCTGGGGCGCCTTCAACCGCATCACCTACCGCTTCCGGCCTCACGGCGACAACCCGGACGAATGCATCATGGAGTGCATGTTCCTGGCGCCGTGGCCGAAGGGCGAGCCCCGGCCGCCCGCCGCGCCCATCCACTGGCTCGGCCCCGATGACGACTGGGCCGATGCCCCCGAGCTCGGCATGCTCGCCCGCGTCTTCAACCAGGACACCTTCAACATCCCGAAGGTCCAGCTCGGCCTGAAGACCATGCGCCGGCCCGAGGTCGTCTTCGCCAGCTACAACGAAACCAAGATCCGCCACTTCCACCAGCTCTACGACCGCTGGATGGAGCTCGAGTAGCCGCCATGTCCCCGGCCGGCGCGCTCAGCTGGCTCGAATCCCCGCCCGAGCCCGGTGCGCTCGCCGAGGCTCTCGCCCGCGCCGCCGCCGCCACCGCCGAAGAGGCCGCGGCCCTCGCCGACGCCGTCGACGCCGCCCGCGCCGGCCTCGAAGCCGCCGCCCGCGCCGCCTTCGCCGCCGCGCCGGTCAGCCGCTCGACTGCCGCCTTCCACAGCGCGCTGCCCGACCTCCGCCCGTTCGTCCTCTACCGCCTGCCCGGCCTCCTCGATGAAGCCGGCATCGCCCGCCCGGGCGAGCTCCGCGCCCTCGCCGGCGCCGCCGCGCCGGCCTGGCTCGCTGCGCAGGCGCTCCGCCAGCTCGCCGCCGTCGCCGGCGTCCGGGCCGCCGTCCGCCGCCTCGAGGCCGGCGACCTCCCGCCCGCCGCCTTCCCCGAAGCCATCCGCGGCGCGGCCCGCGCCGCCGCTGCCGCACGGCCCGCCGCCGCAGCCCACCCGGAGGAGCCCCGATGACCGCCACCTCGACCCGCCGCTACCGCGACTGGCGCGACGAGTTCGAGTCGCGCAAGAAGAGCCCCGCCGAAGCCCTCGAAGCCGTCCAGGAAGGCCACCTCGTCGGCCTCGGCATCCTCTGCCCCGGCGTCCTCACCGCCGCCCTTCTCGAGCGCGCCCGCAAGCTCGAACGCGTCGACATCCGCTGCCTCGCCCCGCGCGAAGTGCCCCTCTTCTCCCCCGATGGCCCGAAAGGCGAAAAGGAGATCGCGCTCTTCATCGGCGATGCCCTCCGCCCCGCCCACGACCAGCGCATCGCCACCTACCTCCCCAACACCTTCATGCTCGGATTCAAGGCCTTCGACGCCGGCCGGCCCGAGGCCCGCATCCCCGACGTCTTCCTCGTCGCCGTCTCGCCCCCGAACGAGAAGGGCTACGTCAACTTCGGCCCCCACATGTGGCACAAGAAGGCCTACGTCCGCCGCTGCCGCCACACCATCGCCGCCATCGACCCCAACATCGAGCCCGTCTTCGGCGATACCTGGATCCACGTTTCCGAAATCGACACCTTCGTCGATGGCGCCATCCAGCCCGTCGACCTGGCCGCCGTCCGCCAGCGCATCGAAACCCAGGCCCCGCCCGAGCACCGCGAAGCCCTCCTCGACATCTTCAGCCAGGCCTCGTCCGACCAGGTCGCGCTCGTCGAGGACATGTTCCACCTCATGCCGCCCGGCATCCTCCAGCAGGCCTTCGGCCTCGCCGAGGTCGACCCCGCAGCCCAGGCCATCGCCGACCACCTGAAGACGCTCATCCGCGACGGCGACACCATCCAGGTCGGCGTCGGCCAGCCCAGCTCCCTCATGTTCAAGGCCGGCGCTTTCGACCACGCCCACGACCTCGGCCTCCACACCGAGCTCGGCTCGCCCGGCCTCGCCCGCCTCTGGGAGAAGGGCGTCCTCACCGGCGCTCGCAAGTCCATCCACCGCGGCCGCGCCGTCGCCACCGCCTGGACCGGCTGCGACGGCACCGACCTCCGCATCATCGCCGGCAACCCCGCCTTCGAACTCTACGACTCGAACTACCTCCTCAACCCCCTCCTGATGGCCCAGAACCGCCAGATGACCTCCATCAACAGCGCCATCGCCGTCGACCTCCTCGGCCAGGTCGCCAGCGAAGACCGCTTCGGCGGCCATATGGTCAACGGCACCGGCGGCCAGCCCGATGCCCACCTCTCTGCCGCCCTCTGCCCCGACGGCCGGGCCATCACCGTCCTCCGCTCCACCGCCCTCGAAGGCACCGTCTCGAAGATCGTCGCCCAGCACCCGGAAGGCACCCTCGTCACCGTGCCGCGCTACCTCGCCGATACCGTCATCACCGAGTACGGCATCGCCCGCCTGCTCGATAAGAACCACCGCCAGCGCGCCGAGGAGCTCATCGCCATCGCCCACCCCGATTTCCGCGCCGACCTCCGCGCGCAGGCGAAGCAGCTCTGGGGCAGCCTCGAATGACCGAACCCGCCCCGGAACCGGACCTCCCGGCCCCCGGCGCCGGCCGCCTCGCCGGCAAGGTCGCCGTCGTCCTCGGCGCCTCCTCCGGCATCGGCCGCGCGGCTGCCCTCCGCTTCGCTGCCGAAGGCGCTGCGGTCATCGCCGCCGCGCGCCGCCAGCCCGAGCTCGAATCCCTCGCGGCCGAATGCGGCGCCATCCCCGTCGTCTGCGACATCACCCGCGACGAGCAGGTCGAAGCCCTCGCCCGCGCCGCCCTCGAGCGCTTCGGCACCCTCGATGTCGCCCTCAACTCCGCCGGCTTCGAACAGAGCACCCCCATCCGCGACCTCACCCCCGAGCGCCTCCACGCCATGGCCGCCGTCCAGTTCCTCGGCGCCGTCTCCTTCATCCGCCACATGGCGAACGCCATGGCGAAGACCGGCGGCGGCTCCCTCATCACCATCTCCTCCATCACCGCCCGCCTCGTCGGCGAAGGCCTCGCCGCCTACGGCGGCTCCAAGGCCGCCGTCAATCACATCACCCGCATCGCCGCCCTCGAGTACGGCCCGCAGCGCGTCCGCGTCAACGTCGTCTCCCCCGGCCTGGTCGAAACCCCGATGACCGCCCACATGTTCATCCCGCCCGTCGTCCGCGCCTTCACCCGCGAAACTCCCCTCCGCCGCATGGGCACCATCGACGAGGTCGTCGAAGCCATCACCTGGCTCGCCTCCGATGCCTCCAGCTTCGTCACCGGCCACGACCTGCCGGTCGACGGCGGCCAGCTCACCCGCCGCCTCCCCGGCCGCGACGACTTCCTCGCCCCCGGCTGATTGTTGACTCTCTTACTCGACTTTCTCGGGCCGCCGATCTACACTCGTGCCAGCGGCACCCGCCGCCCATCCCCAGCCCATCCCCAGGGAGGTCGTCCATGGCCGACATCGAAGCCCGTGGCTACGCCCATCCCGAGGTGCTCGTCTCCACCGACTGGGTGGCCCAGCACCTCGATGACCCCTCCATCCGCATCATCGAATCCAACGAAGACCCCCTCCTCTACCCCTCCGGCCACATCCCCGGCGCCGTCCAGGTCGACTGGGCCGCCGACCTCAACGACCCCCTCCGGCGCGATTACCTCGACCGCGCCGGCTTCGAAAAGCTCGCCAGCCGCATCGGCATCACCCCCGAAACCACCGTCGTCTTCTACGGCGACAAGAACAACTGGTGGGCCTGCTACGCCTTCTGGGTCTTCCAGCTCTTCGGCCATAAGAACGCGAAAATCATGGACGGCGGCCGCCTCAAGTGGGAGAAGGAGGGCCGCCCCCTCGTCCGCGAAGTCCCCACCTACCCGCCCACGCAGTACCAGGCCCCCGAACGCGACGATTCCAGGATCCGCATCTTCCGCGACGAAGTCCTGAAGAAGCTCGGCACCGGCGTCAAGCTCGTGGACGTCCGCAGCCCGCAGGAGTACTCCGGCGAGCGCACCCACATGCCCGAGTACCCGCAGGAAGGCGTCCTCCGCGGCGGCCACATCCCCGGCGCCAGGAACGTCCCCTGGGCCCGCGCCGCCAACCCCGAAGACGGCACCTTCAAGTCCGCCGCCGAGCTCAAAGCCATCTACGAACAGGAGCAGGGCCTCAGCCCCAGCGACGAAGTCATCGCCTACTGCCGCATCGGCGAGCGCAGCTCCCACACCTGGTTCGTCCTCACCTACCTCCTCGGCTACCCCAACGTCCGCAACTACGACGGCTCCTGGACCGAGTGGGGCAACTCCGTCGGCGTCCCCATCGAGCGCTGACATTCGCTACCCTTGAACTATCCCGGCGCGGCGGGCGGCCCGGCTGCCCGCCGCGTCCCTTCCCCGGAGCGCTCCCATGGCCCAGCCCCCCAAAGCCTTCCAGCAGGTCATCGATGATTTCGCCTTCGCCGACCGGCAGGAGCGGATCGAGATGCTCATCGAGTACGCCGACCGCTTCGAAGAAGTCCCCGAGCGCATCGCCACCCGCCCCTTCCCCGAAGAGCACCACGTCCAGAAGTGCGAATCCGACGCCTACGTCTGGGCCGAAGACCTGCCCGACGGCACCCTCAAATTCCACTTCGCCGTCGAAAACCCCCAGGGCCTCTCCGCTAAGGCCTGGGCCGTCATCCTCGATGAAACCCTCTCCGGCCAGCCCCTCGAAGAAGTCGCCGCCGTCCCCTGCGACAGCGTCTTCACCGTCTTCGGCAAAGAAGTCTCCATGGGCAAAGGCATGGGCCTCATGGGCATCGCCGACATGGTCACCGCCTTCGCCCGCCAGCGCCTCGCCGCCCGCAAATCCCCCGCCTGATCCGCACGCGCGACGTAACACAAATGTTCGTTGACCGCTCCCACCCCGCGCCGTAGCATCGGAAGAGCACCCGCGGGACGCAGGAGGCCATGCCGAAATTCATCTTCGTCACCGGCGGCGTCGTCAGCTCCGTCGGGAAGGGCATCACCACCGCCAGCCTCGGCCGGATCCTCAAATCCCGCGGCATCAAAGTCTCCATCCAGAAGCTCGACCCCTACCTCAACGTCGACCCCGGCACGATGTCCCCCTACCAGCACGGGGAAGTTTTCGTCACCGTCGACGGCGCCGAAACCGACCTCGACCTCGGCCACTACGAACGCTTCATCGACCAGGACCTCGAAGCCGCCTCCTCCGTCACCTCCGGCCAGGTCTACCTCGCCGTCCTCGAACGCGAGCGCCGCGGCGACTACCTCGGCGGCACCATCCAGCAGGTCCCCCACCTCACCAACGAAATCAAAGCCCGCATCTACGGCGTCGCCGAGCGCACCGGCTGCGATGTCCTCATCTGCGAAGTCGGCGGCACCGTCGGCGACATCGAAGGCGAAACCTTCATCGAGGCCATCCGCCAGATCCGCCACGAACAGCCCCGCGATGCCACCCTCTCCGTCCACGTCTGCTTCCTCCCCTGGGTCGGCGCCACCGGCGAACTGAAGACCAAGCCCACCCAGCACTCCGTCCGCGAACTCCGCTCCAAGGGCATCCAGCCCGATGCCATCGTCCTCCGCAGCGACCACCCCGTCCCCCGCGACATCACCGACAAGGTCGCCCTCTTCTGCGACGTCGAACCCCGCGCCGTCATCCCCATGGAAACGGCCGACACCATCTACGAAGTCCCCATCACCCTCGAAGAACGCGGCCTCGGCGATTTCGTCCTCGACCGCCTCGGCCTCACCGGCCAGCGCGACCTCGCCGAATGGCGCGACCTCGTCTACCGCCTCAAGCACCCGAAGCGCAGCGTCGAAGTCGCCGTCGTCGGCAAATACGTCGAACTCCGCGATGCCTACATCTCCGTCAAAGAAGCGCTCGTCCATGCCGGCATCGCCCACGAAGCCGACGTCGCCATCCGCTGGGTGCCCGCCGAAGCGCTCGAAACCCGCGCCCCCGCCGACCTCCTCGCCGGCGCCGACGGCGTCGTCGTCCCCGGCGGCTTCGGCGAACGCGGCTGGGAAGGCAAGATCCGCGCCGCCGAGTACTGCCGCACCACCGGCACGCCCTACCTCGGCCTCTGCCTCGGCATGCAGGCCCTCGTGACCGAATTCGCCCGCAACGTCGCCGGCCTCGTCGGCGCCAACAGCACCGAGTTCGACCCGGAGACGCCCCACCCCGTCATCAGCCTGCTCGAAGAGCAGCACGGCGTCGTCAACCTCGGCGGCACCATGCGGCTCGGCGCCTACCCCTGCCGCCTCCTGCCCGGCAGCGTCGCCCACCGCGCCTACGGCGCCGACCTCGTCAGCGAACGGCACCGCCACCGCTGGGAGTTCAACAACGCCTACCGCCCCCGCCTCGAAGAAGCCGGCCTCCGCGTGAGCGGCACCTCGCCCGATGGCGCCCTCGTCGAAATCTCCGAAGTGGCCGCTCATCCCTTCATGCTCGGCACCCAGTTCCACCCCGAGCTCCAGAGCCGCCCGAACCGCCCCCACCCGCTCTTCCGCGAATTCGTCGCCGCCGCGCTCGCCCGCCGGCCGGCCGGCGCCGCGACCCCTGCCACCGCCTGAACCCCGCCCCGGCCGCCGCTACTCCAGGTGCAGCGCCCGCCGCACCTCCGGGTTCTGCAGGTCCAGCTCGAACGTCTTGTACTCGTACTGCGCGCCCGTATCCGGCGCATGCCCCACCTTCGTCTCGCCCACTTTCAGCACGCCCCACGAGATCATGCTGTTCACCAGGTTCTTCACGTCCGTGTCCTCGCGCCGCACCACCGGCTTCAGCGTCTCCACGATCCGGTTGAACGTCAGCCAGCCGACCCCCGGCTTGTACCGCTCGTCGTGGATGGCCACGATGACCGCCCGCCGCTGCTCCTCGCTCAGGTCGTTGTAGTTGAACCGCCCGTAGTCGTACCGGCCCGGCTCCGGCCCCGTGTTCCGCGGCCGCTCGATGGTCTCCGCCCGCTCCGTCGGCAGGAACAGCCAGTCCGTGAAGTCCGCATTCACCATCTTCACGAGCCCCGACTCGTGCAGCGCCCGCGCGAAATCGCCCGCCCGGCCCCGCGCCAGCCGCTGGAAATCGGCCTGCGGCATCCGCTTCTGCAGCTCCTGCCCCACCAGCGAGAGCGGCAGGTCGCGCCCGTCCCGCCGGAAGTCCTCCACGATCGCGATGATGTGGCCGAGCACGTCTGCGATCTCCCGCGGCTCCGCCGAGACCGGCCCCTTCGCCTGCGCCAGCTCGAGCGCCCGCGCGGCCGCCGCCGCCAGCCGCGGCTCGATCTTCGCCACCGGCGCCGGTTCCTTCGCCGGCGCCGCCGCCGCCCGCTCCACGTCCGGCTCCACGTCCAGGTCGTAGTACAGCACCACGTCCGCCTGCTGCACGAGCTGCGCCGACGTCGCCCACGACACCCCGATGACCACCACCCGCTTCCCCCGCGCCCGCAGCAGCATCACCACGTGGAAGAAGCTGTGGTCGCCCGAGGCGATGACGAACGTGCCGATGTTCGGGTAGAGGTGGCTCGCCTCCACACAGTCCACCGCCAGCTTCACATCCACCGAATTCTGGATGCGCACATCCCCCTCGGCCGTCGTGTACCGCCGCGTCAGCACGTACACCGGCTCCAGCCCCGCCGTGTAGAGCGATGCCGGGTCGCCCGCCTGCACCGGGTCCATCCAGTCCGCGTACGCCCGCGCATAGGCCACCCGCCCGAACCGCTCTGCCGCTTCCCGGAGCGCCGTGACGTTCGGCTTCCGGTTCCGCTGCATCAGGCTGAACTTCAGGTTCTCCCAGTCCACCAGCAGCGCCACGTCCTCATGGCCCGGCCCGTTCGTCGGCTCCCGCATGCGCCGATCCTACCCGATCCGCCTGTCGCCGCCCGCCTCATGGGTCAAGCCTGTCACTAGACATTAGGTATGCCTAACTTCTACGTTTCGAACGGACGACATCGCGCGGCAGCGCGCCGCTTCCCCGGGGTCCCTGCATGGTCTACGCCCTCCTCATCACCTTCCGCGAAGGCCTCGAAGCCGCCCTCATCATCGGCATCGTCCTCTCCTACCTCCGCCGGGCCGACCCGCGCGCGAGCGCCCGCCCGGTCTGGCTCGGCGCCGGGCTCGCCGGCGGCCTCAGCCTCGGCGCCGCCGTCGCGCTCGAAGTGCTCGCCGTCGAGCTGCCCGGCCGCTGGCAGGACGCCATCGAAGGCTTCGCCATGCTCCTCGCGGCGGCCGTCCTCACCTGGATGCTCGCCTGGATGCGCCGCCAGTCGGCTACCATCGGGCACGAACTCCGCCAGCGCGTCGACCGCGCCCTCGATGCCGGCACCGGCTTCGCGCTCGGCCTCCTCGCCTTCACCGCCGTCGGCCGCGAAGGCCTCGAAACCGCCCTCTTCCTCTTCGGCGGCAGCGGCCGCGCCGAATCCGCCGCACTCTACTGGACGGGCGCGTTCGCCGGCCTCGCCCTCGCCGCCGCCGTCGGCGCCGCGATCTACCGCGGCGCGAAGAGCCTCCCGCTCCGCGCCTTCTTCGATGTCTCCGCGGTCGCGCTCGTCGTCCTCGCCGCCGGCATGATCCCCAACGCCCTCAAAGAGCTCCACGAAGCCGGGTTCATCGCCGCCCTCGGCCCCCGCCTCTGGGACACCTACACCCTCCTCCCCGACAACTACGGCCCCGGCCGCTTCCTCGGCACCCTGCTCGGCTACGACGCCAGCCCGTTCGCCGGCCAGGTCATCGCCTACGCCGCCTACCTGCTCATCGCGGTCGTCGTCTTCATCCGCGCCGGCCGCCCCGTGCCCCGCACCCCATCCCCCGCCGGAGTCACCGCCGCATGATCGCCCGCCCGCTCGCCAGGTTCGCCCCCCTCGCCGCCGCCGTCCTCCTCGCCGCCCTCTCCCTCGCCTGCTCCGGCAGCGAAGGCCGCCGCATCGACGTCGCCGCGGGCGACCGTCCCGATGGCTCCATGTACTTCGAGCCGAAGACCATCACGGTCCAGCCCGGCGAAAAGGTCACCTTCTACGTCCGGAACGACGGCTCGGGCGACCACGAGTTCGAATCCGACGAAGCCGCTATCGAAGAGGTCGTCATCCCGAAGGGCCGCCTCCGCAAAGTCACCTGGACCGCCCCGAAGAGCGGCGACTACCCCATCTACTGCGACATCACCGGCCACCGCCAGGCCGGCATGGAGCTCACCGTCCGCGTCCAGCCCGCGCAGTAACGGCCCGGCCCCAGCCCGTTACAACCCCATATCAACCCCGGTCAAGATCGATCCGCAGCCGCCCGGCTGTGGTACGTTGGCTGCGCCGAATCCCGGCGCCCGCCGGGAACGGGGGACCCACCCACTGGGGTGCATCCTTCCGGGCTGGAAGGACGGCGACTTCCGACGCCGAACCCGTCAGCTAACCCCGTAGGCGTTCGGAGGAGCGTTGCCTCCTCTCATCCTTCCGCACCGGCCGCGGCTGCCCCGCAGCCCGGCCCCACCGCGCACAGGAGGAACGCGCATGCAGTACGCCATCTCCCCGTCCACCATCCTGCCCCGCCGCACTGTCTACCGGGAGGCCGAGTTCAGCCTCCCCCGCGTCGTCGAAGCGGCCACCCGCCTCCGCTCCTGGGCCCTCATCTCCGGCGAGCGGATCGTCGGCCTCCCCTTCGTCCGCGTCCGGGGCGACCTCACCTGCGAGGTCCACCTCCCTGTCGACGGCATCGTCCAGCCCCATCCGCAGACCGGCGTCGCCGCGCACGCCGCATCCGAGTCGCCGGCCGTCTCCCTCCGCGTCGTCCGCTTCGACGAAGTCCGCGCGGTCATCCGCGAGCTGAGCAGCGAAATCGCCGTCGATTGCGGGCTCGCCGGGCCGGTCGAGTTCCACCCCTCGACCGCCGAGTTCACCCACGGCACCCTCCTCTGGCCCGTCCACCGCCTCTCGCCGGCCCTCGCGCCGTCCGTCGCTATCCCCGGCAGCCGCGTCCTGGAGGTGGCGTCCTGATGCGGTCCCGCCGCTGGCGGGCGCTCCTCGCCGCAGGCCTCGCCGCCGGCGCCCTCGCGCTGGCCGCCTGCGGCGGGGGCGACGATGACGGGCCCACGCCCACACCCGCCAGCGGCGAAACCCCCGCCGAGACCCCCGCCGCCACCGCGACGCCCGCCGCCGCCAGTCCCACCCCCGCCGGCAGCCCCACGCCCGTCGTCTTCGAACCCACCTTCACCTGCGCGAACCCGATCGCCCCGCTCGAGGCCCGCCTCCACCGCGGCGAAGCGGTCGAACTCCAGGGCCGCGTCTTCGGCACCGCCGACCGGAACGGCGACGCCGTCCTCGCCGTCGGCGCCTCCCTCGATGCCCTCCTCCGCGTCGAAGTCATCATCCCCGCCGCCAGCCGGGCAAGCTTCCCCGGCGACCCGGCCATCGGCTTCGCCGCCCGCGACGTCTGCGTCCGCGGCACGGTTGAAGATCGCAGCGGAATCCTTACCATCACCGCCACCTCGCCCGACGACATCACCGTCGTCGAATGACCCTGGAGGTTCCCATGCCCATCTCCGTCATCACCATCGCCCGCCAGGTCGGCACCGGCGGCGAAGAAGTCGCGCGCATCGTCGCGGAGAAGCTCGGCTACCGCCTGCTCGACTACCGCATCGTCCAGGAGGCCGCCATCGAGGCCGGTGTCTCCCCCGAGACCATCGCCGAGGCCCAGCGCCGGCCCTCCTTCTTCGCCCGCATCATCGAGGCCCTCGCCCGCAACCCCGGCGCCGGCGCCGTCCAGTGGGGCGAACCCGTCAACATCGGCGCCACCCCCATCCTCACCTCCGCCGACTACCGTCAGCTCGTCCAGCAGGTCGTCGAAGACTTCGCCGCCGACGGGCGCGTCGTCTTCCTCGGCCACGGCGCCCAGTTCATGCTCCACGAGCGGCCCGATGTCTTCCGCGTCCTCGTCGCCGGCAGCGAAGGCCCCCGTGTCCGCCGCCTCATGCAGCAGATGGCCTGCGACGAAGCCACCGCCCGCGACGTCGCCCAGCGCACCGACCGCGAGCGCGTCGCCTACTTCCGCGAGTACTACGGCGCCGAATGGCTCAGCCCCGCCAGCTACGACCTCGTCGTCAACACCGACCGGCTCGAACCGGAGGCCGCCGCCCGCGTCGTCCTCGGCGCCGTCGAACTCCTCCAGCCCGCCGCCGTCTGAGACTCGACCGAGCCGCCGCCGCTGCCTAGTCTGGGGTGCGAAGCCCGCCCGCTTCGCACCCCTCGCACGTCCGGAGGCCCCCGTTGGACTGGTGGCGCATCGTCCACGTCCTCTCCCTCATCTGGCTCGGCGCCGGGCTCGGCGCCACCTACCCCCTCATCCTCCGCGCCTGGGCCACGAAGGACCTTCGCTACCGCGCCACCCTCCTCATCGAAGCCGCCAACAACGAGACCCGCGTCCTCCTCCCCGGCGCCATGGCGAGCGGCATCACCGGCTTCTTCTGGGCCGTCGCCGCCGAGTACAACTTCCTCAAAGACGCCTGGCTCGGCGTCCTCACCCTGCTCTACATCTTCTTCTACTTCGTCTGCCTGCCCCTGCTCGGCTTCGGCCTCCGCCGGGCCCGCCTCGCCGCCCTCGTCGCCCAGAAAAAGGGCGAAGAAACCGAAGAACTCCGCACCGTCCTCGAAGACCGCGTGCCCATCGTCTTCGGCACCATCCTCGTCCTCAGCGTCCCCCTCCTCGCCTGGCTCGCCGTCTTCAAACCCTTCTGACGGCGCTCCGCCCCGGCTCAGAACACCAGCGGCCCCTCCGGGCTCCCTCCCCCCTCCTCCCTCCTCCCTCCTCCCGGTTCCCGGTTCCCTCCTCCCGCCTCCCGTCTCCCAGTTCCCGTCTCCCGGTTCCCGCCCCCCGCCTCCACCCACCGCACCAGGTCCACCGGGTCGAACGGCCCGATCGCGTCCGCCTCGCCCGGCGGGTACTGCACCGGCCGCCGGTGGGCATCGCCCGCCGGCAGCGCCGTCAGCTCCGCCCGGTAGACGAGCGCCAGCTCCCAGCCGTCCGCGTCGAAGGGGAACGAGAGCGCGTCCGCGATCTCCAGCGCCGCCACCGCGCCGTCGCACCAGTCGTCCGCCAGCGCCGCCGCCGTCTCGTACGGGTTCTCGCCGTAGCCCATCACCGTCCACGGCAGCCAGCGGCCCCGCAGCCCCGGCGCCTCGACCTCGAACACCGTCAGCCGCCCCTCGAACACCGGCACGAGGTAGACCGCGACATGCGCCCCGCCCGGCGTGAACGTCGCCTGCGGCTTGCCGAAGAACGCCTGCGTCACCCGGCTATCTTGCTGCCCCGGCCGGCCCGCGTCGACACGCCTCAATCGAGGATGCCGGCGAACGTCCCCTCATCGAGCGGCCCCACGGCCGCCAGCACCGCCTGCGCCGGGTCCAGCACCCGCCGGCCCGCCTCGAGCAGCTCGTCCGCCGTCACCGCGTCGAACCGGGCCACCGCCTCGTCCACCGTCAGGATGCGCCCCCGCAGCAGCTCCTGCGAGCCGAGCCAGCCCGCCACCGCCCGCGTATCCTCCATCCGCAGCTGGATGCGCCCCTTCGCCATCTCCTTCGCTTTCTGCAGCTCCTCCGGCGAAATCCCGGCGAGCAGCTTCTGCGCCTCCTCCAGCGTCGCCTCCGCCGTCACCCGCGCGTTCTCCGGGTCGCACCCCGCGTAAATCGTCAGCGAACCGGCGTCCCGGTACTCGCTCGTGTAGCTGTGGATGTCGTAGACGAGCGCCCGCTCCTCCCGCAGCTCGAGGAAGAGCCGGCTCGACATCCCTTCGCCCAGCAGCATGTTCAGCAGGCTGACCGCGAACCGCTCCTCGCTGTCGAGCGGCACGCCCGGGAAGCCGAAACAGAGGTGCGCCTGCTCCGTCTGCTTCTCCCGCACCCGGAGGCGCGGCGTCTCGCCCCGCGGCACCGCCGGGAACCAGCTGCCCGGCTCTGCCGGGGGCACGGCGCCCAGCCACCGCTCCGCCGCCGCCGCGACCTCCGCATGGCGGATGTTCCCCGCCACGGCCAGCACCATGTTCCCCGGCACGTACTGCTTCCGGAAGTACTGCACCACCGCCTCGAGCGGCAGCGCCTGCACGCTCTGCGGCGTCCCGCCGATCTCCCGGCCCAGCGGCTGCCCCGGCCAGAGCGTCTCGTCCGCGAGGATCGCGCTCATCTCCGCCGGGCTGTCCTCGATGCCCGCCAGCTCCTCGAGGATCACCGCCCGCTCCTTCTCCAGCTCCGCCGGGTCCATCACCGGGGCCGTCACCATATCCGCGAGGATGTCGATGACCGTCATCGCCGCCGTGTGCGGCACCTTCGCGTAATACAGCGTCGCCTCCCGGTCCGTCGCCGCATTGTGCACGCCGCCGACCGATTCGATCGCCTCCGAAATCTCCCGCGCCGTCGGCCGCCGCGAGGCCCCCTTGAAGAGCATGTGCTCGAGGAAGTGCGACAGCCCCGCCTCCTCGTCCCGCTCGTAGCGGCTCCCCGCCCCCACGTAGATGCTCACCGTCGCCGAGCGCGTGTGCGGCAGCTCCGCCGTCACCACCCGCAGCCCGTTCTCGAGAACCGTGCGCTGATACATCGATACTCCCCTGCCCGCCCGGGCACCACGCCGGATCCTACGCGCGCGCCCGCCTTGCCGCGAATCGCGCCGCGAAACCTGTTCGTAACACCGGTGCAATTCCCCCGAAACTCCCTCCCCCTACCCTGACGGCAGCACGCAGGACTTCCCGGCTGCGCCCCGCGAAACACGAACTTCATCGTTTCGGCCTGCCCCGGCCCGTGGCCGTAGCTGCCCGCCGGGCGACAATCGGGAGACCCGCCCACTACACCGCCAGAGGAGTTCGATGACCCCAGAGGAAATCAAGGCCTACTGCGAGCAGAACGGCGTCCGCTTCGTCGACGTCAAGTTCGTCGACCTGTTCGGCCAGTGGCAGCACATCACCCGCCCCATCCGCGAACTGAACGACTGGACCGACTACGACCGCTCCCCCTGGCGGAACGGCTACGGCTTCGACGGCTCCTCCGTCCGCGGCTTCCAGAAGATCGAGGAGTCCGACATGCTCCTCATCCCCGACCCGGAAACCGCCTTCATCGACCCCTTCATCCAGGTCCCGACCCTCTCCGTCATCGCCAACGTCGAAGACCCCGTCTCCCGCCAGCCCTACTCCCGCGATGCCCGCTACATCGCGAAGAAGGCCGAGCAGTACCTCCGCGAGACCGGCGTCGGCGATACCGTCTACATCGGCCCCGAGCTCGAGTTCTTCATCTTCGATGAAGTCCGCTTCGACAACCGGATGCACACCGCCTCCTACATCGTCGACTCCGACGAAGGCATCTGGAACAGCAGCGCCGAGGCCACCCTCCGCGGCGACCTCAACCAGGGCTACCGCCCCCGCGTGAAGGGCGGCTACTTCCCCGTCGCCCCCCACGACTCCCAGACCGACATCCGCAACGAGATGGTCGAAGTCATGGAGGAGTGCGGCATCCAGGTCGAACTCCACCACCACGAAGTCGCCACCGCCGGCCAGGCCGAAATCGACATGCGGTTCGATACCCTCACCCGCATGGGCGACAAGGCCCTCCTCTACAAGTACATCGTGAAGAACGTCGCCAAGCGGAACGGCAAGGTCGCCACCTTCATGCCCAAGCCGCTCTACGGCGATAACGGCTCCGGTATGCACACCCACCTCTCCATCTGGAAGAACGGGGTGAACCTCTTCGCGGGCGAGGAGTACGCCGGCATCTCCAAGATGTGCAAGCACTACATCGCCGGCCTCATCCGCCACGGCCGCGCCCTCATGGCCATCGCGGCGCCCACCACCAACAGCTACAAGCGCCTCGTCCCCGGCTACGAAGCGCCCGTCAACCTCGTCTACTCCGCCCGCAACCGCTCGGCGGCCTGCCGCATCCCGCTCGTCAGCCCCGACCCGCGCCAGAAGCGCGTCGAGTTCCGCCCGCCGGACCCCGCCGGCAACCCTTACCTCACCTTCGCCGCCATCCTCATGGCCGGCCTCGACGGCATCATCAACGAATGGGATCCCGGCGAGCCCCTCGATAAGGTCAACCTCTTCGACCTCAGCCCCGACCAGCTCGCCAGCATCCCCACCGTCGCCCAGTCGCTCGACGGCTCGCTCCGCGCCCTCGAAGAAGACCACGAGTTCCTCCTCAAGGGCGGCGTCTTCACCGAAGACGTCCTCGAGACCTGGATCGCCTACAAGTACGAAAACGAGGTCGACCCCATCCGCATGCGCCCCCACCCCTACGAGTTCGAACTCTACTTCGACGCGTAGGCCCCGGCGCTCCGTTCGCCACCCGGCGGCGGCTCCCCCGACAGGGGAGCCGCCGTTCCGTTTCCCCGCCGGGCCTGCTACCGTAGCCCGCTACCCGCGCCGGAGGCCCGCCCCATGCCCCGCACCATCGCCTTCCTCCTCTTCGACGGCGCCGAAGAGCTCGATCTCGCCGGCCCCTGGGAGATCTTCACCATGGTCGAAGAGCTCCAGCCCGGCGCCGTCCGCTGCTACACCGCCAGCGAAACCGGCGGCCCCGTCACCTGCGCCAAGGGCCTCCGCGTCCTGCCGGATTGCGCCTTCGCCGATGCCCCGCCGGCCGGCGTCGTCATCATCCCCGGCGGCATCGGCACCCGCCGCGAGCGCCGCAACCCCGCCTTCCTCGCCGCCCTCGAACGGCTCCGTGCCGGCGCCGAGGTCACCGCCTCCGTCTGCACCGGCGCCCTCATCCTCGACGCGGCCGGGCTCCTCGATGGCCGCCGCGCGATCACCCACCGCATCGGCATCCCCATCCTCCGCCAGAACCCGCGCATCACCGTCGTCGAAGGCGCCCGCTACCTCGACGAAGGCGACATCGTCACCGCCGCCGGCGTCGCCGCCGGCATCGATATGGCGCTCCACCTGGTCCGCCGCTTCTGGGGCGCGGAGATGGCCGACCGCGTCCGCGAGGCCGCCGAATACTACCCCGAACCGTACGGCCCGCCCGCTCAGCCCCCGAGCAGCGATTCCGCGGCCCGCCGCTCCTCCGCGTAGGGGTCGCGTTCCAGCCCGCTCTCCCGGTCGAACACCATCGTCGGCCGGCGCTCCGCGTCGTACGCCTCCCACCGCCCGATTCCCTCGTGCGACGGGTCGCCGCTCCGCGCGAACGCAATCCACGCGTCCATCATGTTCGCCGAAAGCCGCTCCACGTCTGGCCCCGTCCCCGCGAAGCGGTCCTGGCCCGGCGCGTCCAGCGTCCCGAAGACGAACGGCATCTCCAGCGCGTGGCAGGCGCCCAGCGCGCCCCGCCGCGCCGGCGACGCGTAGGTGAAGAAGTACACGTACGTCCGCGGCTCGTGCTGCCGCTGCGCCAGCGCCAGCCGCAGCGCGTTCTGCCGGAAGATGCCCTCCGACCAGAGCGTATCGAGCACGTCGAGGTTCTCCGCCGGCAGCCCGCGCGACCGCCGGGCCTCGCGCACCGCCGCAATCGCCGCCCGCAGCCGCTCTCCCGAAGCCCCCGGGAAGAGCGCGCCCGCCGCCCGCTCGAGCGCCGCGTCGTCCATCGGCTCCCGCTGCTGCATCGCGAAGAACAGCTTCGCCTCGTCCCGGTTCGTCCCGATCATCACCGGGATGCCGGCCGCCGCGCCGGCCGCCACCGCCTCCAGCGGCTGCTGCGGCAGCGTCTCCCCGTCCGCCATCGGCGCGAAGAGCATCGTGCCGAAGCCGCGCGTCGCCGCCACCTTCGCCTGCGCCTCCAGCAGCCGGTCCGCGTCCAGCGTGAGCAGCCCCTCCGCCGAGGGCAGCCCGGCCGCTTCCGTCACCCGGTCCACCACCTGCCCCGCCTCCTCCGGGCGCGCTGCCCGGCCCGTCCCGCTCTGCAGGATCGCCTTGTGGAAGAGGCCGCGCGCCGCCGGCATCGCCAGCAGCGTGCCGACCGACGCCGCGCCCGCCGATTCGCCGAAAATCGTCACGTTCCGCGGGTCGCCGCCGAACGCCGCGATGTGGTCGTGCACCCAGCGCAGCGCCGCGATCGCGTCGAGCTGGCCGCAGTTGTTCGCCAGCCCCCGCCCCGGCAGCCGGGTCGCCGGGTGCAGGTAGCCGAACGCTCCCAGCCGGTAGTTGATCGTCACCACCACCACGTCGCCCCGCCGCGCCAGCGGCCCGCCGTCGTACAGCGCCTCCGAGCCGCTCCCGTGCGTGAAGCCGCCCCCGTGGATCCAGAACAGCACCGGCCGCCGCCGGCTGTCGCACGCGGGGGTGAAGATGTTCAGCGAAAGGCAATCCTCGCTCTGCGGCCCGCTCGCCGCGAACCCCGGGATCGGGTGGCCAGTCTGCCGTGCCGCCGGCCCCGGCTTCGAAGCCGGCCGTGTCCCCGGCCACGCCACCGGCGGCAGCGGCGCCTTCCAGCGCAGCGGCCCCACCGGCGCAGCCGCATACGGCACCCCGAGGAAGGCCGCATGGCCCGCCCGCGACACGCCTTCCAGCCGCCCGAAACTCGTCTCGACGATCGGCATCCCCGTTGCTCCCTGCCCGGCGTTGGCCGGCATTCTACCCGCGCTGCGCCCGCGTCAAGTTGCGTCGTCAAGAATTCGACGAACTTGTGTGAAAACTTTACCTTCGTGAAAAACCGCGCAAAGCCCAAAAAACGGGGGCGGCCTGCGCCGCCCCCGCCTCGCTGCCGCCGGCGTTTACGCCCGGGTGCCCTTCCAGGTCCCCGAGCCGAACGCCCCGAACTGCACCGTCCCGCCGATGGTGTCCCCATCGACCGCGCCGGTGAACGTCAGCTCCATCGGGCCCATCGCCCCGCTGAAGCTCGTCTTCCAGCTCACGTTGTTCCCGTCCACCGTGCCGCCGGTGAACTCCTGCGAGCCCCGCTCGCTGCCGAACGTCCCGCTCAGCGCGTTCCCGTCCGTCTTCAGCGTCAGCTGCG
This sequence comes from Tepidiforma sp., assembly GCF_026419595.1. NCBI lineage: Bacteria > Bacillati > Chloroflexota > Tepidiformia > Tepidiformales > Tepidiformaceae > Tepidiforma > Tepidiforma sp. Next base: position 58,056 of record NZ_JANZZD010000004.1, read on the forward strand.
CCGGCCGGTCGCCCATCGGCGTCGAAAGGGTGATGTTCCAGGTGCCGTCAACGGCCATCGTCAGGTCTCCTCGTGCTATCTGAAGAATCCGAGCGGCATTCGAAAACGAAAGCCGCTGCGGTCACGCTGCACCGTAGCCGCTCCCGCGCGAACGCGTCAACCGCCTTCACCCCGAAACCAGCACGATCTTGCCGAAATTCGCATTCGTCGCCATGTACGCGTGCGCCTCTGCCGCGTCCCGCAGCGCGTACACCCGGTCGATCACCACCTTCACCCGCCCGCCCGCGATGTGCGGCAGCACGCTCTTCTCGAACGCCCGCGTCGCCAGCGCCTTCTCCTCCAGCGGCCGCGCCCGCAGCGTCGTCCCCCGCACCTGCAGCCGCTTCTGCAGCAGCACGCCGAGGTTCGCCTGCGCCGCCGTCCCGCCCATCAGCCCCACGATCACCATCCGCCCCTTCGGCGCCAGCGCCCGCAGATTCCGCTCCCAGTACTCCGCCCCGATGACGTCGAGGATGACATCGACGCCCTTCCCGTCCGTCGCCTGCAGCACTGCCTCGGCGAAATCCTGCTCCCGGTAGTTGATGCCGAGGTCGAGGCCCAGCTCGGCTGCCCGCACCAGCTTCTCCGCGCTCCCCGCCGTCCCCGCAACGAACGAGGCGCCCATCACCTTCGCGATCTGCACCGCCGCGACGCCGACGCCGCTCCCGGCCGCGTGGATGAGCACCCGCTCGCCCGCCGCGAGCCCGCACTGCAGCAGCGCATCGTGCGCCGTGATGTACACCTCCGGCGTCGCGCCGGCCTCCTCCCACGAGAGCGCCTCCGGCACCTTCACCGCCAGCCGGTGGTGCGTGGCCACCAGCTCGGCGTAGCCGCCGCCCGCCAGCAGCCCCATCACGCGGTCGCCCACGGCGAACCCTTCGACCCGCTCGCCCGCGGCCACCACCTCGCCCGCGTACTCCAGCCCCGGGATTTCGAACGCCGGCTTCGGCCCCGGCTGCGGGTAGCCGCCCATCCGCTGCAGCAGGTCGGCCCGGTTCAGCGCCGTCGCCCGCACCCGGATGAGCAGGTCCTCCGGCCCGGCGACGGGGTCCGGCACCTCGCGGTATTCGAGCACCTCCGGCCCCCCGGGCCGGGTGATGACGACAGCTTTCATGGCGAACGCCCCCGCGCGGAACTTCGCCGCCGATCCTACGCCACCCGCCCCGCTACGGCCCCGGCAGCCACGCCCCCGCCGCCCGCAGCCGGGCTTGCAGGCTCGCCACCTCCACATCCGCCAGCCCGCAGCCGCGCTCCAGCGCGAGCGCCGCGCCCGTCCCCGCCGCCTCGCCCGTCGCGAAGCACGCCGGGATCTCCTTCGTCGCATGGTGCACCCGATGGTCGACCGAGATGCACCGCCCCGCGGCCGCGAGGTTCGCCGTCCCCCGCGCGGCCAGCGACCGCCACGGGATTTCGTACACCGCGCCGTACTTCGTCCAGTGCCCCGTCACCGCCACGGCGTCCTCGAAATGCCGGTCCATCTCCTCGCGCGAAAGCTGGTGCCGGCCGACCAGCCGGCGCGATTCGGTGATGCCCAGCGTCGCCGCGAAGCCGGCCAGCCACGCCCGTTCGAAGCCGGCTGCCTTCCCCCGCAGCCGGTCGAGCTCGGCCCGCGCCAGCCGCCGGCATTCCACCTCGGCGTACGTCAGGTCGTCCGGGTTCACCGGGTCGATCGCCCGCCCGATCCGCTCAGCCGCGCCCCACGGGTGGAGGTAGCCGCCCGGGTGCACCGTCCGGTAGTACCCCGGCCGCTGCGGCGAGGCCTCCGCGGCCGATTCGTCCACGTTCGCCGTCCGGAACCAGAGCCACGGGTGCACGAGCTCCCGCTCCACCGGCTCGCCCGCCAGCACCGCGATGTCGGCGTCGCCCGTCGCATCGATCACCGCGCCGCACGCGACCGCCTCCCGGCCCGCCTTCGATTCGAAGATGACGTGCGTCACCCGGTCGCCGTCCTTCCGCACGCCGACCGCCCACCGGTGGAACCGCAGGTCGACCCCCGCCTCGAGCACCAGCCGGTCGGCCTCCACCTTGAACTCCTCCGGGTCGTACGCCACCGAATACCGCACCACGTGCGGCCCGCTCCCCCACACCAGCCCGAGCCGGCGGTACTTCTCCACCAGCGCCGGGTCCGGCGAGCCCCACTCCTCCCGGGGCGGATAGAGGCAGGCCCCCCGCGCGGCCAGCCGGTCCACCAGCTCCTGGCAGAGCCCGGCCACCACCTGCCGCCCCCGGCCGTCGTCCAGCGTCAGCAGCAGGATGATCAGCCCGTTCGTCGCCAGCCCGCCGAGCGAGCCGTACCGCTCCACCAGCATCGCCCGCGCGCCCTGCCGCGCCGCCGCCACGGCCGCGGCGATGCCCGCCGCGCCCCCGCCCACCACCAGCACGTCCGTCTCTGCGATGACGGGCACCCGGCGCTCCGGCTCCACGATGAACGTCCCGGCCATGGCCCGCATTCTGCCCCGCGCGCGTGCGCCTGTCGCGCCCCCGCCGCGCTACACTCCCCGCCGAAGCCGCGCCGGAGGTGTTCCCATGCCCGACCATCCGCTGCCCGCGCCCGAAGAGGTCGCCGGCTACTTCGACCGCTGCTCGAACTGGGGCCGCTGGGGGCCGGACGACTCCGCCGGCACCATCAACCTCATCACCCCCGAGAAGCGCCGCCGGGCCGCCGGGCTCGTGCGCAGCGGCCGCGCCGTCTCCATCGCCCACCCCCTCAACACCGTCGGCGGCCCCGGCAACTGGAACCCCGCCCAGCACTGGCTCCGCGTCGGCCCCACCGCCTCCGTCGATTACGTCGGGCTCCTCTTCCACGGCTACGCCACCACCCACGTGGATGCGCTCTGCCACATCTTCTGGCAGGGCCAGATGTACAACGGCCGCCCGGCCAGCGAGGTCACCTCCCTCGGCGCCCGCGCCGGCGCCGTCGACGCCTGGAAGGACGGCATCGTCACCCGCGGCGTCCTCATCGACATCCCCCGCTTCCGCGGCACCGGGTTCGTCACGCTCGATGCGCCCGTCCGCGGCTAGGAGCTCGAGGCCGCCGCCGAGGCCCAGGGCAGCCCGCTCGAGCCCGGCGACGCCGTCCTCGTCTACAGCGGCCGCTCCGCCTTCTACGCCGCGAACCCGGGCAGCACCCCCGGCGTCCCGCCGACGCCCGGCCTCCATGCCGATACCGTGCCCGTCCTGAAGCGGCACGATGCCGCCCTCCTCGGCTGGGACATGATGGACGCCCGCCCGAGCGGCTACGAACTGTTCGATAACGCGGCGACGGCCGGCGGGCCGGTGCACGTCCTCGCCATCGTCTTCGCCGGCATGCCGCTGATCGACAACGCCAACCTGGACCCCCTCGCGCAGGCCTGCCGCGAAGAAGGCCGCTGGGAGTTTCTCCTCACCATCGCCCCGCTCCACATCCGCGGCGGCACCGGCTCCCCCGTGAACCCCATCGCGGTGTTCTGACCTCGCCCCGCCGGTCCGCTACCATCGAACCATGCGCAGCCGCACCCTCGCCGCCGGCGCGGCCGCCGCGGCCGGGCTGGCGCTCGCCCCCGGCCTCGGCCTCGCCCGCCTCCTCCACCACCAGGCGTTCGACCCCGCCAGCGACCGCCTCCCCGGCCCGTTCACCGTCACCCTCACGGCCCTCGCCCCCGGCCGCGCGACCCTCCGCCCTGCCCCCGGCGCCCCGCCCGATGCCCACCTCGCGCCCGGCCGCTACCTCCTCGAAGCCGCCCGCGGCCGGGCCGCGCTCGGCCCCGTCGTGGCATCCAACGGCGTCGCCGCCATCCGCGAGCTCAGGCCCCTCGAAGGCAGCCTGCGCCCCGGCGACTTCGCCCGGCTCGATGCCTTCGCCTTCCCCGGAGACCCGCAGGCCGCCCACGGCATCCCCTTCGAAGACGTGACCGTCCACGCCCCGCTCGGCGAATTCCCCGCATGGTACGTCCCCGGCCAGCGCGATACCTGGGCCGTCATGGTCCACGGCAAAGGCGCGAACCGCCGCGAGACCCTCCGCCTCCTCCCGCTCCTCGCCGAAGCCGGCTTCCCCGCCCTCGCCATCACCTACCGCAACGACGAGGGCTGCCCGCCGGCCCCCGCCGGCCGCTACACCTACGGCCGCGACGAATGGGAGGAGCTCGATGCCGCCGCCCGCTTCGCCCTCGGCCTCGGCGCGCGCCGGCTCCTCCTCGTCGGCTACTCCATGGGCGGCGCCATCTGCCTCAGCTTCATGGAGCGCTCCGACCTCGCCCCGCGGGCTGCCGGCTTCATCCTCGAAGCCCCCATGCTCGACCTTCGCACCACCGTCGCCCACGGCGCCCGCCAGCGCCGCATCCCCCTTGCCTACCTCGCCGTTTCGAACCGCATCGCCGCCCGCCGCTACGGCTTCGACTGGGACGATTTCGACTACCGCCGCACGGCCATCGACCTCCAGCGCCCCGTCCTCCTCTTCCACGGCGCCGCCGACCCGACCGTGCCCGTCGAACTGAGCGACAGCCTCGCCGCCGCCCGGCCCGATATCGTCCGCTACGTCCGCGTCCCCGGCGCCGGCCATGTCCGCGCGTGGAACGTCGACCCGGAAGGCTACGCCGACGCCGTCCGCGCCTTCCTCGCCGCGCTCGAATGACCACGCCTCAGTGCGCGATCTCTTCGCCCCGCAGCGTATCCCGCGAGAACGTCCAGTAGAGCAGCCAGAGCGACGGCACGAGGATGAGCGCCCCGATCGGCAGCGCCACGAGGAACGATACGACGGTGATCCGCTCCGCCGCGGCGGCCTCGTAGGTCAGCGCGTTCGCCAGCAGGTACGGCTCCTGCGCGAGCCCCCATGCGCCCACCACTCCCGCCACCGTCGCCGCGGCCAGCGGCGGCGCCAGCCGGTAGCGCCGCGTCCAGAGCGCCCACAGCCCGGCGAGCCCCAGCAGCGCCGTCACCCCCATCGCGCCCACCACCCGCGCATCGTTCAGGTGCGAAGCGAACGCGTCCGCGTCCCACGCCGCCACCGGGATCGCCGCTGTCGTCGCCGCGCCCAGCGCCAGCGACGCCGCGATCGCCCGCTTCCGGAAGTCCTCCCGCAGCTCGCCCTCCGTCCGCGCCACCATGTACGCCGCCGCGAGGAACGCGCAGATCAGCAGCCCGATCAGCCCGCACACCAGCGCGAACGGCCGCAGCCAGCCCGCGAACGCCCCGGAGAGCACCCGCGTCCCCTCCACCTCGATGTGCCCCGTCGTCACGGCCCCGATGACCAGCCCGAACGTGAACGGCGTCAGCACGCTCGCCCACGAAAACCACTGCAGCGACTGCCGCGCCAGCCGGCTCTCACGGTCCCCGTAGTGCCGGAAGGCGAAGGCTGCCCCCCGCGCCACGATGCCCAGCAGCGCGATGAACAGCGGCACGTAGAGCGCCTCGAAAATCACCGCATACGCCGCCGGGAAGACCACGAACAGCGTCACCACCAGCAGGATCAGCCACACGTGGTTCGTTTCCCACACCGGCCCGATCGCCTTCTCCAGCGCCAACCGCTGCTCCTCCTTCCGCGGCCCCGAGGCCAGCAGCGACCAGATGCCGCCGCCGAAATCGGCGCCCCCGAACATCGCGTACATCATCACCGCAACGAGCGCGATGCCCGCCGCTGCCAGCTCAGGCGACACCCTCGGCCTCCTTCCCCGCTGCGCCGGGCAGCCGCGCCGGCTGCCGCGGCCCGTGCGGCCACTTCAGCAGCGCCACGATCAGCGCAATCGAGATCACGATGTACAGCAGCGTGAACAGGATGAAGAACACCAGGATGCCGTCCCGCTCCGTCACCCCCTCCGAGGTGCGCAGGTAGCCGTACACCACCCACGGCTGCCGCCCGAACTCGGTCACGAACCAGCCCGCCTGCAGCGCCGCGAACGAGAGGAACCCGCTCGCCACGAGCGCAAGGCTCAACGCCCGGCCCGGCAGCCAGCTCCCCGCCTCCTGCCGGCGCCGCCACCATGCACCCCAGTACCACGCCGCGATGAACAGCAGCGCGAAGCCCGCGCCCACCATCACCTGGAAGGAGAGGTGCACCAGCAGCTCGTTCGGCCGGTCCTCCGGCGGCACGTCGTTCAGCCCCAGCACCTCCGCGTTCAGGTCGCCGTACCCCAGCCAGCTCAGCATCTTCGGGATCTCGATGGCGTACTTCGTCTCGCCGTCCATCGGGAGGCCGCCGATGCGGAGCGGCGCGCCCCGCTGCGTCTCGTACTGGCCCTCCATCGCCGCGAACTTCACCGGCTGCAGCTCCGCCACCCGCTTCGCCGCGAAATCCCCCGCGATGATCTGCAGCGGAATCGAAACAGCCGCCACCGCCATCGCCAGCTGCAGCCCCAGCTTCGCATTCACCGCCGGCTTCTTCCGCCAGAGCAGCCACGCGTACACCGCCGCCACCGAAAACCCCGTCACCACGTACGACGCCAGCGTCCCGTGGATCGCCTCGTGCAGCCACGCCGCGTTGAACATCGCATCCCACGGGTCGACGTCGACGACCTGCCCGTCCACCACGCGGAACCCCTCCGGCGTGTTCATCCACGCGTTCGCCGAGATGACGAACACCGCCGAAATCGCCGAGCTGATCGCGATCGGAATCGTGACCAGCCAGTGCGCGAAGGCCGACATCCGGTTCCAGCCGTAGATGTAAATCGCGAGGAAGATCGCCTCCGTGAAAAACGCGAACCCCTCCAGCGAGAACGGCATCCCGATGATGCCCCCCGCATACTCCATGAACCGCGGCCACAGCAGCCCCAGCTCGAACGACAGCACCGTCCCAGAGACGGCCCCGACGGCGAACAGCAGCCCCACCACCGGCGTCCACGCCCGGGCCAGCTGACGGTACCGCTCATCCTTCTTCCAGAGCGCCATCCCCTCCGCCACGAACAAGAGGAGCGGCAGGCCGATGCCGAGCGGCGTGAAAAACGTATGGAAGACCAGTGAGAGGCCCATGAGGGCCCGCGCCGAAAGCAGCGTGTCGAACTCCACGCGCGTCCCCTCCGCGCCAAACCGGGCGCCGGCCACAGTATGGCGAATCCGCATGCCCCGTGCGCGAAATCCCCTCGATGCCCGCATTGGTCCCGTCGATGGCCCCTTTCTCCCCGCCTAACCATCCCGTGTGCCACCATGCCCCGGTGCGAGCCCTCTCCATCGGCATCCTCCCCTTCGTGATCTGGGTCGTCGGCGTCGCCTGCGATGGCACCGGCGATTCCCCCGCCCCCTCCCCCACGCCGCCGCCCGCCGCCACGCCCACCTCGCCCCCGGCGCCCGGGAGCGAGCTCCCCGCCCTCCCGTCCATCGCCTTCGAGCGCGTCGCCGGCGGCTTCGAGCGCCCCACCTTCGTCACTGGCGCCGGCGACGGCAGCGGCCGTCTCTTCGTCGTCGAAAAGCGCGGCACCATCCGCATCGTCCGCAACGGGCAGGCCGCCGCCCAGCCGTTCCTCGATATCCGCTCCCGCGTCACCTCGAGCGGCAACGAGCAGGGCCTCCTCGGCCTCGCCTTCCACCCCGACTACGCCGCCAACGGCCGCTTCTTCGTCTACTACACCGCCGCCAACGGCGGCGCGAACACCCTCGCCGAGTTCCGTGTCGCGCCCGGCGACCCCGACCGCGCCGACCCCGCCACCGGCCGCGTCCTCTTCGCCATCGATGACCAGTACAGCAACCACAACGGCGGCATGCTCGCCTTCGGCCCCGATGGCTACCTCTACATCGCCCTCGGCGACGGCGGCGGCGCCGGCGACCCCCTCCGCGCCGGGCAGGACCTCGGCAACCCCCTCGGCTCCATCCTCCGCATCGACGTCGATGCCCCGCCCGCAGCCGGCCGCGCCTACGCCATCCCCGCCGATAACCCCTTCGCCGCCCGCGAAGGCGCCCGCCCCGAAATCTGGGCCTACGGCCTCCGCAACCCGTGGCGCTTCAGCTTCGACCGCGCAACCGGCGACCTCTGGATCGCCGACGTCGGCCAGAACGCCCGCGAAGAGGTGAACTTCCAGCCCGCCGGCGCCCCCGGCGGCCAGAACTACGGCTGGAGCATCATGGAAGGCACCATCTGCTACCGGCCCGCCCAGGGCTGCGACCGCACCGGCCTCACCCTCCCCGTTTTCGACTACACCCACGACGACGGCTGCTCTGTCACCGGCGGCTACGTCTACCGCGGCCAGGCCTTCTCCGCCCTCCGCGGCGCCTACCTCGTGGCCGACTACTGCACCGGCAGCGCCTGGGCCCTCCGCTGGCAGGGCAGCCAGCTCCAGGTCACCCGCCTGGCCGATTTCCCCACCGGCATCTCCTCCTTCGGCGAAGACGACGCCGGCGAGCTCTACATCGTCCGCGACCAGGCCGGCTCCCTCGAGCGCATCACCGCCCGCTGAGCCGCACGCCGCTCCTGCACAGGCGCGCCCCGGGACGCTACGCTATCCCCCGACCCCTGCACCTGGAGCACGACCATGAAGCTCGGCCTCTACCTCGGCTACTCCGGCGCCCGCATGGAGCTGCCCGTCGAATCTGTCCTCGAAGCTGAACGCCTCGGCTGGGATTCCGTCTGGACCGCGGAAGCCTATGGCTCCGACGCCGTCACCCCGCTCGCCTACCTCGCCGCCCTCACGAAGCGCATCAAGCTCGGCACCGCCATCATGCAAATCCCGGCCCGCACCCCGGCCATGACCGCGATGACGAGCATGACGCTCGACGCCCTCTCCGGCGGCCGCATGCTCGTCGGCCTCGGCCTCTCCGGCCCCCAGGTCGTCGAAGGCTGGCACGGCCAGCCCTACGGCAACCCCGCGGCGCGCCTCCGCGAGTACGTCGCCATCCTCCGCAAAATCTGGGCCCGCGATGAGCCCGTCGAATTCCACGGCAAGGAGTACAACCTCCCCTACACCGGCCCCGGCGCCACCGGCCTCGGCAAGCCCCTGAAGAGCATCCTCCACGGGCGCAACATGCCCATCTACCTCGCCACCCTCGGCCCCAACAACATCCGCCTCACCGCCGAGATCGCCGACGGCTGGATCCCCGCCTTCTTCACCCCCTACCGCATGGACGTCTTCAAGCCCGACCTCGAAGCCGGCTTCGCCCGCGCCGGCAACGGCAAGTCGTGGAAGGACTTCGACATCGTCGCCACCTGCAGCGTCATCATCACCGAGGACGTGAAGGCCGGCCTCGCCGCCACCAAGCCCGGCATCGCCCTCTACGTCGGCGGCATGGGCGCCCGCCAGAAGAACTTCTACAACGAACTCATGCACCGCTACGGCTACGGCGAGGCCGCGGCCCGCATCCAGGAGCTCTACCTCGCCGGCCGCAAAGCCGAGGCCGAGGCTGCGGTCCCCGATGAGCTCGCCGACGAGATGGCCCTCGTCGGCCCCGTCGAGCGCATCCGCGAGCGCTACAAAGCCTGGGAAGACGCCGGCGTCGGCACCCTCCTCATCGGCAACCGCGACCCGCGCGTCCTCCAGCTCATGGCCGAGCTCACCGGCGCCCTCTCCAGCGCCCGCTGAGGTTCCCACCGGAGGTTCGTCCCGTGGCCGAGGAGTTCGTCATCATCCTGCCGCCCCACCTCTCCGCCGAGGCCCGCCGCCGGCTCCACGCCGAGCGCGTCTTCGAGCGCGAAGTCCTCGGGCTGCTCGGCGAACTCCTCGGCTGCGAACCGCCGCCCGTCCACGCCTGCGCCGAAGAGCACCGCGCCGCCGACACCTGGGACTGGCACATCGTCCGCGCCTGGGAGGCCGGCAGCGTCACCCTCCGCGCCGTCGCCCGCCCCATCGGCGCCGCCGGGGCCGTCCACGGCGAAGAGATCGAATTCGACGTCCTCGGCCTCGAAGGCCCGCTCCGCATCGCCGCCATCGCCAGCCTCGACGTCCGCGTCGGCGGCTCCGTCCGCGTCACCATCGGCGGCTGCCCGCCGGACCGCCTCGAAGCCGCCCGGCGCGCCTTCGGCCGTCAGCTCGAAGCGCTCCTCGGCGCGCTCGCCTGACTGGCGCCGTCCCGCGCCGCCAGGTACGCCGCCCAGAGCTCGTCCCGCTTCCGCGCCCCCTTCCGGTAGCCGATCTGCGCCCCGATGAGCGTGCCGAACAGCTGCGCCAGCACGTAGCCGCCGAGCAGCAGCACCGCGAACGCCAGCGCCGGGTGCCCCAGCAGCCCCGGCCCCCAGATCACCATCCACAGGAACAGCGCGGAGGCGAGGATGAGCCCGAAGAACGCGCCCCCGTGCACCCACCGCGTCTCCGTCTTCTGCTTGACCAGGTAGAGCCGCAGCACCTCCTGCGGGATCTCCGTCACCGTCGGCCGCTCGGCCGTCGCCGTCCCGCAGAACGGACAGACCGTATCCTCCGCCCGCAGCCGCGCGTAGCAGTAGCCGCAGAACCGGCCCGTCGCCGGCACGCGCCGCGCCAGCCGCTCCTCCATCTTCTCCTGCAGCCGGTCGAGGTACGGGTACGGCGATTCGTACCCGGCGACCCCGCGCACCTCCGGCGCTGCGCCCGCGTTCGCATCTTCGGCAGCCACGCCGTTAGCGAACCACCCCGCGCCCTCGCCCGCAACCCGCCCGCTCACCACCGAAAGCCGCCCCCTCCGTATACTCACTCCTCGTGACCACCCAACCGGCCCTCCACGGCGAAGACGGCTACCTCACCATCCACGGCCTCCGGCACCACTACATCCGCTGGGGCAGCGTCGAAAACGAACCCCTCGTGCTCCTCCACGGCCTCATGAACAACGCCCGCTACTGGGAGCACATCGCCGAACGCTTCGTCGACCGCTGGTGCGTCTACGCGCCGGACCTCCGCGGCCACGGCGAAAGCGAGCACGCCCCCGGCGGCTACCTCGTCTGGGCCTTCGCCATGGACCTCCGCGGCTTCGCCGAAGAGATGGACCTCGAAGCCTTCGACCTCGTCGCCCACTCCATCGGCAGCCGCATCGCGATGTCGTACGCCCGCGACCACTCCCACCGGCTGAAGCACCTCGTCCTCGCCGATATGGGGCCCCAGATGGCCGACCAGGGCGCCCGCGGCATCCGCCGCTCCACCGGCGAAGCCCAGAAAGCTCCCGGCTTCGCCACCGAGGCCGAGGCCATCGAACACTTCGCGCAGCTCTACCCCGGCCGCGACCGCGACTTCCTCCTCCGCCAGGTCTACGCCTCGCTCCAGCTCGACGAGGCCACCGGCAACCTCGTCTTCCGCTTCGACCCCGCCATCCACCAGGCCACCGGCCGCGGCGCCATCGCCGAGATCCCCTACCTCTGGGAGAGCCTCGAGCACATCACCTGCCCGACCCTCGTCATCCGGGCCGAGAAGAGCAAGATCCTCTCCCGCGAAATCGCCGAGGAGATGGTTCGCCGGCTGCCCAACGGCCGCCTCGTCGAAATCCCCGACGCCGGCCACCAGGTGCCGCTCCACCAGCCGGAGGCCTTCGCCCGCGCCGTCCGCGAATTCCTCGAATCCTGAGCCCGGCCCGCCGCCTCAGAACCCGTTCGTCCCGTCCGTGAACCGGAGCGCATCGAGCAGGATGCCGTGCGCCGCCATCTCCCAGTGCAGGTGGGCGCCCGTCGAAAGCCCCGTATTCCCTACCGCCCCGATGAGCTGTCCCGCCTCCACGTGGTCGCCCTCTGCCACCGCGATCGAGCTCAGGTGTGCGTAGCCCGAGTACAGCCCGCCCCCGTGGTCGATGATCACCATGTTCCCGCGCACCTTCAGCTCCCGCGCCAGCACCACCGTGCCGGAGTTCGTCGCCACCACCGGCGTCCCTTCTTCCGCGCCGATGTCCGTGCCGCCGTGGTGGCCGCTCGGCGGCGCCCCGTTGATAGACCGCTGCTCGCCGAACCGGGCCGTCAGCGCCCCCTGCGTCGGGATGAGCCACGGCCCGTTCCAGAGCTTCACCGGCGTCACCTTCACGTAGATGCTCTTCAAGAGCGCCAGTTCGTCCGCCACGACCTGCGGGTCGAGCAGTGTCGCCGTCTGCTCGTCCGTGAACTCCAGGTAGTCGACCGTCCACGGGGTCGCCAGCACCGTCACCGTCGCTTCCAGCGTCCCCCGCGTCCCGTTCGGCATCCGCACGTCGACCGTCAGCCGGTGCGGCCCCGGCGGGTCCTCCGAATCCACGGGCACGAACGTGTACTGGCTCTGGCTCCCCTTCGTCAGCGGATACTTCCGCCCGAGGAACTCCACCTGCCCGCCGATGACGTCCCCCGTCACCGAAACGAGCACCGCGCCCGCCTGGTACACCTCGAGCGTCGAGACGATCAGCTCCGGCGGCACGAGCGGCGTCGGCGATACCCCCGGCGGCAGCGTCGGCGTCGGCGACGGCCCCGCCGGCGTCACCATCCGCGTCGTGATCTCCGCCGTCCCGTCGGCACCCGCCGAACACCCGGCGGCCGTCAGCAGCCCGAGCGCCGCCAGCGCGGCGAGCGCTCCCCGTCGCCAGTGCGCACCTCGGCCGGGCATCTTCCGCAGGTTCGCCCATCCCGGCCCGGCCCGCAACCCGCGGCCGCACCCCATCCTTTGCGGACGGCGCCGTCACGAACTGTCATCGCCCGGCGCCAGTCGCGCGCCCTGCCCTTCTCTCCGCCGCCGGACCTCCGAATTTTCCCTTGGGCGTTACCGGATTGCCCATCAAGCGCGCGCCCGCGCTGACCTCCGGTGCGCCACACCCGCTTCGGAGCCGCCCCTTCCATGTCGCCCCCGTCGCTCCTTCCAGCCCTCCCGCGCCGCCTCGCCGCCGCAGCGGTCCTTGCCCTCTTCGCCGTCCTCTCCGCCTGGCTCCTGTTCAGCCAGCCCGGCCGCGCCGAGGGCACGCCCACCGTGGCCGTCTCCGCCGCGCCGTCGTCCTCCTCCGTCGGCGTCGGCGACACCTTCCAGTGGGTCGTGACCATCGACATCCAGGGGCCGGACCCCATGGAAACGGGCGGCGCACTGCTCGTCCAGGCCGACCTCTACCTCCCGGATGCGCTCACCCACGACCCGCCCGACTTCTCCGGCTGGGACCGCTCCTGCGGCCTCAGCTCGCCGGCCGATTACGACTGCGAGGTCTGGGCCCTCCTCGACCCCGATGTGCCAGGTGCCGTCTACGAAATCCCCATCACGGCGCTGGTCCCGCGAAACCCCGATGTCTGCGGCTCCCACGAACTGTTCGTCAAATACGCCTGGATCTACTGGGAAGGCGAGACCGAGGAGCCTACCGCGGGCGGCGGCGGCACCGCCACCGCGACCGTGACCGTCCAGTGCAAGACCGTCGCGAACGAAGGCCGCGTCCTCGTCGGAAAGGTCATCCCCGGCTTCCCCGGCGATACCGCCACCTTCGCCGCCGTCCTCACACCTTGCTCCGAACAGGAAGGCCCCGCCGGGCCGGCCATCGGCGTGCCCTTCAGCCAGCCCGCGCCCGGGAGCGTCCGCCTCCCCGCCGGCTGCTGGGAGATCTCCGAACACATCACGCTGCCGGGCTACAGCCTCCTCGGCTGGGCCTGGGCGAAGCACGACCCGCAGGGCAACGTCTACTGCCCCACCCGCGAACAATCCGACGAGCAGCCGGTCCGCTTCACCCTCGAAGCCGACCAGGTCGTCGCCATCTGCTTCTTCAACAACCGGAAGGACACCACGCCCATCGACCCGCCAGACCGCGGCGCCATCACCGTCGCCAAGGTCGTCGTCGGCGACCCCTCGGACGACACCGAATTCACCGCCGAGGTCTGGGGTGCCGCCAGCGAGCCCGAGCTCCTCGGCTTCACCCAGCAGCGGCCCGGCCAGTCCTCCAGCCTCTCCGCCGGCAGCTACAAGGTCGTCGAACAGGCCCGGCCCGGCTACCGCATCCTCGGCTGGGCCTACGGCAAGCCGTCGCGTCTCGGCGACACCTGCCCCGGAGAGCCGGCCTTCGAGGGCAACACCGCCCCCGTGACGCTCGCAGCCGTCGACGTCACCGCCGAGGCCCAGCCCGGCACCGGCGAGCACGTCGCCGTCTGCTTCTACAACGAACGCCTCGATGACCGCGACGACCCCGTCGACATCGACCCCGAAGACCCGCTCGACCCGGAAGAACCCGAAATTCCCGACGTCATCGTCGTCGAGAAGACCGAGAGCGTGCTCGGCATCGAACGGCCCGGCGTCGGCTGGCAGTTCACCGTCAGCGGCTGCGGCATCGAGCCCCGCACCGCCGCCACCGGCGCCGGCGGCAGCGTGAAGTTCGCCGTGCCCCACGTGCCCGGCTGCAGCTACACCGTGACCGAAACGCTCCAGTCCGGCTGGGTCGCCGTCACGCCGTCCCAGCCCGCCAGCCCCCGCAAGGCCGGCGACGTCGTGACGCTCACGTTCGTCAACATCCGGGAGTGGAACCCGCCCTGCATGGTCGGCTGCTACGAACTCCCCATCGAACCGCCGCCGGCTCCGCCAGCCAGCCCGCAGCCGCCCGCGCAGCAGGCCAACCCGCCCGCGGCTCCGCCGGCGCCGTCCCCGGCCCCGCAGACGCCCGCCCCGGCACCGGCCGAGCCCGCACCGCCCGGCGCCTCCTCCGCCACCGGCGCGCCGCCGGCTCCCGCCGCCTCGCTCGGCGTGCCGCTGCCGCCGAACACCGGCACCGGCACCGGCCGCGAAAGCGCGTTCGCCGGCCTCCTCGGCGCCGCCGCGATCGTCGTCCTCAGCCTCTCCGCGGGGCTGACCCTCATCGCCGTCGCCCGCCGCCGCTGACGGCAGGCGGCCCGTCCCTGTCCCGCGCCCGGCGGCCCCGCGCCGCCGGGCGTCCGTTCGCCCCGCGGATGGGGAGGACCGTCAGCGGCTCAGCGCCTGCTCCGCGTACGGTCGCAGCATCTGCATCGGCGAGAGCGGCGCGCCGAGGCTCGCGCACACGCCCCGCAGCAGCCCGATCACCCGCCCCAGCAGCACGAGGTCGCCCGGGATCTGCTCCACCGGGTTCGCCCGCATCGCCCGGTTCCGCTCCCGCAGCTCCCGCGGCCCCGCATCGATCGGCCGCGGTTCGAACAGGATCGCCAGTGTCGCGAGGATCGCCTCCGGGTCTTCGTTCCGCACCCGCACGCCCAGCTCCCGGAACGCCGCGATGATCGTCTCCCCGTCCCGGTTCGCCGTCCCCAGCACTAGCCGCGCGAACCCGCGCCGCGCCGCCTCCGGCAGCTCCTTCGTCAGGCCGAAATCGAGCAGCGCCACCCGCCCGCCCGGCAGCACGAGGATATTCCCCGGGTGCGGGTCCGCCTGGAACAGCCCGTCCACCATGATCTGGTGGCCGTATGCGCTCGTGATCGCCTGCGCCAGCGCCGCCCGGTCCGGCGCGTGCGCATCCCGCCGCGCCGCATCGAGCAGCCGCGCCCCGTCCACGTACTCCGTCACCAGGACCTTCGGCCGCACGTAGCCGTCGACCACCGCCGGCACGACCACGCCCGGCAGGTGGGCCAGGTTCTGCCGCACCCGCCGCGTCATCTCCGCCTCCCGCTCGAAGTCCAGCTCGAGCGGCACCTGGCTCGCGATTTCGTTCACCACCGTCCGGAAGTCGAAGTTCCGCTCCAGCCGCGCCACGATGCCGACCAGCGTCCGCATGTTCCGCACGTCCAGCCGCACCAGCCCCGCCACTTCCGGGTACTGCACCTTCACCACCACCTCCCGCCCGTCCGGCAGCTGCGCCCGGTGCACCTGCGCCAGCGATGCCGAGGCGAGCGGCTCCTCATCGAACCTCGCGAACAGGTCCTCGAGCGCCGCCCCGAACTGATCCTCGATCGTCGCCCGCACCACGCCGAACGGGTGCGGCGGCACCGCATCCTGCAGCCGCGAGAGCGACCGCGTGTACGCCTCCGGCAGCAGGTCCGTCCGCGTCCCGATGAACTGCCCCGACTTGATGTAGAGGCCGCGCAGGTCCGTCGCCAGCCGGTAGAGCGTCTCCGCGAACTCCTCGTGCCGCGCCTCCCACGCCGCGGCCGCCGCGTCGGGCGGCAGCTTCCGGGCGCGGCGCTGGGTCCGCTTGTAGCCGAAGTAGATGCGGGCGGCGGTGCGGCCCACGCGGGCCGAGCGGCGAAGTCGTCGGACAGTTTCGAACATGGTTCGGGAAGTATATCGGGTCGCCGATGCCCCCTTCGACACCCGTGGCCGGGCTTGGCATCCCGCCGGTTCGCCGCTACCCTTCAGCAAAACTCGAACCATGTTCGAATTTCAGGCTCCCGCGATGCCGCTGACTCCCGCGCTCCGTCCAGTGGCTGCCGCCGCGCTGCTCGCCGTGGTCGCTGCCGGCTGCTCTGCCTCGCCGTCGGCCACGCCGTCCCCGTCTGCCGCTCCCGGCGACACCGCCGTGCCTGCTCCGGTTCTGCGCCCCCCGTACGCGCCAGGCTGGTCCGCCGTTCACGCCGACGCGCGCAACAGCGATTACGCTGCCGCGCCCGTCGCCGCCGACCTCGCCCTCGCCTGGAGCACCCGCCTCGAGGCCGGCCAGCAGCTCGGCCCGCTCCCGTGGTCCATCAACCTCGGCCCGACCCTCGGCCCGGGCGGCGGCCTCTACGTCACCTCCACCGCGCCGGGCTGCCATCTCCGCGCCCTCGATGCCGCCACCGGCGAACTCCGCTGGTGCGCTCCCTTCATCGATGCCCTCGCCGTCGTTTCATCTCCCACTGTCGACCTCGACGGCGCTCTCTATCTCGCCGATGGTGCAGGCCTCCACGCCATCTCGCCGGACGGCAGCGAGCGCTGGCGGGTGCCCCTCGAGGGTGTTCCCCTCTCCCTCCAGTTCACCCCGGATGGCCGCCTCGTGTTCGTCACCAACATCGGCGTCGTCTACCTCGTGGACCGCCTCAGCGGGTCCGTCCTCGGCGAGCCGCTCCGCCTCGCCCCCGGCCTCAGCTGGCGCCCTGCGGATGGCCTCTGGGCCTGCGCCCGCGGCGTCGAGGGCTGCCCCAGCGCCAACACCCTCGCCGTCGATCCCGCGTCCGGCACCATCTACTTCACCTTCTGGGCCCCCGGCGCGCCCGCTGCCGGCCTCCGCGCCATGCGCTACCGCCCCGGGCAGTCGCCAGCGTTCGAACCGCTCTGGGAGAACGACAGTCTGCCCGGCGGCACCGCCTCCAGCCCGGCGCTTTCCTTCGACGGCCGCCGCCTCTACGTCACCGACAACCAGGGTTCCCTCCACGCCATCGACGCCGCGACCGGCCGGGCAGCCTGGAGCCTGCCCATCGGCTACCCCGCCGACGGCAGCGCGAGCGTCTCACCCGAGGGCCTCATCATCCCCGCCGGCGGCCGGGGCGGCTGGGTCCTCGCCGTTCGCGACGAAGGCGACCGCGGCGTGCTCGCCTGGGAGCGCCGCGACCTCCCGAACCGCGGCGTCGTCATGCAGGCCGCGGGCGGCCGCGCCTATGCCGCGATTGCAGCCGGCGATTACCGTCTCGAGCTCGTCGTGCTCGATGCCCGGGACGGCGCCGAACTCGACCGCGAAGTCTTGCCCGGCCAGGGCGTCTTCAGCGTCGGCACCACCGCCGCCCTCGATGGCACGGTGTTCGTGGCGACCATCACCGGCTGGCTCGCCGCCCTGCGCTGACCGCCTCTCCGCCCTAGATCTGGCTGTAGCCCGACCCCTTCCGGTCGATGCCGATGCCCTTCCCTTCGCGGATCCAGCCGAACTCCAGCAGGATCTCCTGGCTGTAGGTCACCCGGCCCGCCACCTTCTCCTTCGGCTCCGTCGCCAGCAGCAGCGCCGCCTGCGCCATCAGCAGCGGCGGCTCGCCCCGCGGGTCATCCATCCCCGTCACGAGGTGGTGGAACACCGTCCCCGGCGTCGGCACCACCTGCGACGGCGAAACGCACGTCACGCTCACCCCGTCGTGGTACACCTCGCTCGCCAGCCCCTGCGTGAACCGCTCCAGCGCCGCCTTCTCCGCGCCGTAGAGCGTCCCCCCGCCCCGGCCGATGTTCTCCGGGTATGGCCCCCGCCCGGGCCCGATCGCCGCCCCGCTCGAGATGTTCACGATCGCGCCCGACTTCCGCGGCAGCATGTCCTGCAGCACGAGCTGGCTCAGGTAGAACGGCGCGTGGAAGTTCACCGCAATCGAGCGGTGCCACTTGTTGACCGGGTAGTCCTTGATCGGGATGAAGTACGTCAGCGCCGCGTTGTTCACCAGCACGTCGATCGGCCCGTAGGCCGCGCGCGCCGCTTCCACCGCCGCCGCGCACTGCTCGTACTCCGAAATATCCGCCGCGATCGCCGTCGCCTCGCCGCCCGCCTCCCGGATCATCGCGACCGTGTGCTCCAGCGACCCCTCCAGCGGGTGGTCGCCCTCCCGCATCGTCCGCGCGACGCAGGCGACCCTGCCGCCCTCCGCCGCGAACAGCCGCGCAATCTCCGCGCCGATCCCCCGGCTCGCGCCGGTCACGATCACCGTCTTGCCATCCAGCCTGCCCATGGGCTCCTCCCTGACGTGTACGTAAGCGTTCGCGGATTCTAGCCCATCTGCGGCCCGCGCGCCGGGCGCGAAAAAACGCCCGCCGGTGCCGGCGGGCGTCTCCTGGTTCGAACCTCAGCCCCGGGAAAGGGGACGTGTCAGGCCGCGTCCTGCGGCGCCTGCGCCTTCTGCACGAGGTGGGCCATCCGCCGCTTCAGCCGGTCGGCCTTCCCGACATGGATGGCGCCCTTCTTCGCCGCCCGGTCCACCGCCGAATACGCGCGGCTCAGGGCCTCCTTCACCGCCTCGCCGTCACCTGCCGCCACCGCCTCGCGCAGCTTTCGGATCGCGTTCTTCGCGCGCGTCCGGCGCGAGCGGTTCCGCTCCCGCTCGCGGAGCGACTGGTGCCAGCGCTTGATAGCCGATTTGTGATGCGCCATAACAGTTCGAACCCGGGGCAAAATCTCGTTGGTGCCGAACCTCGAGCGTACCAAGCAGCCCCATACCGGGCAATCCGGCCAGTAGCCTTCCACCGAGCCCCGCCCCCGCTTGGAGGTTGAAGGTTGGAGGTTATCCCTGCTCCCTGCTCCGTAGCCGCGGGGCTCCGTCCCCGCGGAGGGCCGGCGAGGCCCACCCGGACGCTCGAATCCGCCCGCCTCCCCGTTCCCGCCTCCCGCTTCCCGCTTCCCGCCTCCCGCTTCCCGCTTCCCGCCTCCCGCCCCCCCCCCCCCCTCCCCCCTCCCTCTACTGGCCGGTCAACCTTTTCAAATCTGCCGATGACAATACGTCGAAAGGTGTTCGGTTTCGAGCGTTTTCACCAGATCATCCATTGACGTTCCCCCGCACCGCCACGTACATATCGCAAGACGCTATGGGTGCGTATAGGCCAGATAGGCCAATCCTATCGGCCGCCGCCGACGTACCGTCGGTGTACCAAGCTTCAGCAGGGGGATTCTCAATGTCTGGTTCATACTGGGACCGCTTCTGGAAGGAGCGCCGCACCCGGCGCCGCTTCCTCGGCGGTGCCACCGCCCTCTCCGCCGGTGCCGCAGGCCTCGCCCTCGTCGGCTGCGGCGGCGGAGACGATGACGACGGCGGCCTCTCCGGCCTCGCCACGCCCACCCCTGGCCCCCAGGCCACCCCGACCCCGTCCGACCCCTTCGCCAACGCCAAGCGCGGCGGCACCTACCGCATCGTCTTCACCGGCGACCCGCCCTCCATCGACCCCTACGGCAACCTCTCCTTCCTCACGAAGGGCTACGCCGCCTACGTCTACGGCCGCCTCTTCAAGTACAACGCCGGCCCCGGCGTCCGCCAGGCCGACCTCCGGCCCGTTCCCGACATCGCCGAGAGCGCCGAGGCCAGCCCCGACGGCCTCACCTGGACCATCAAGCTCAAGCCCAACATCAAGTTCCACAACATCGCGCCCGTCAACGGCCGCACCGTCGATACCGACGACGTCAAGTACTCCTGGGGCCGCGCGACCGCCGAGACCAACACCAACCGCTCCCAGGTCGCCTTCGTCGATTCCGTCCAGTACCCCGACAAGCAGACCGTCGTCTTCAAGCTCAAAGAGCCCAACGCCGCCTTCCTCGACGTCCTCGCCGATGCCAACCTCGTCTGGATCATGCCGAAGGAAGCTGAGGGCGGCTTCGACCCGACCAAGACCTCCATCGGCTCCGGCCCCTGGATGCTCGAGAGCTACACCCCCTCCGTCGGGTTCAAGCTCAAGAAGAACCCCGAGTGGTACATGAGCGGCTTCCCGCTCATGGACGGCGTCGAAATCTCCATCATCCCCGAATACGCCAACCGCCTCGCCCAGTTCCAGGCCGGCAACACCGACGCCGAAGGCCTCAACGCCGAAGACCTCGTCAACGTCAAGAGCGCCCTCCCCAACGTTCAGCTCTACGGCGAAGTCTCCCAGCTCCTCGGCTTCGTCTACATGGACTCCAAGCCCGATTCGCCCTGGAACAAAGACCCGCGCGTCCGCCAGGCCATCTCCATGTCCTTCGACCGCGACGGGCTCCTCGACCTCCAGTACAACATCAAGAAGCTCAAGGAAGCCGGCCTCGCCGTCTCCGAGCGCTGGAACAACCTCATCCCCGCCGGCCTCGTCCGCTTCTGGCTCGACCCGAAGAGCGCCGAGCAGGGCGAATCCGCCAAGTACTTCAAGTACGACCCCGCCGAGGCCAAGAAGCTCCTCGCCGCCGCCGGCTACCCCGACGGCTTCAGCACCGTCTACCAGTACACCGCCAACCGCTACGGCTCCGGCTTCAACGCCGCCGCCGAAGCCAAGATCCAGATGCTGAACGCCATCGGCATCAAGACCAGCACCGACGTCCAGGATTACTCCTCCAAGTACATCACCCAGACCTTCACCGGGAACTTCACCGGCATCGCCTTCGGCTACCAGACGCC
Organism: Tepidiforma sp.; assembly: GCF_026419595.1. NCBI lineage: Bacteria > Bacillati > Chloroflexota > Tepidiformia > Tepidiformales > Tepidiformaceae > Tepidiforma > Tepidiforma sp. The sequence continues at coordinate 78,841 of NZ_JANZZD010000004.1, forward strand.
CTTCCCCGAAGCCGGCGGCTACCCGATCCGCTTCTTCACCAACAACCAGCTCAACCACTCCCGCATCAACGACCCCGAGCTCGAACAGCTCGCCCGGGCCCAGCAGCGCGAACTCGACCCCGAGAAGCGCAAGCAGCTCTTCTTTGACATCCAGCGCAAGAACGCCGAAAAGATGTACTACATCCCCGTCTCCGCCGGCGCCGGCACCGCCTGGACCGGCTACCGCGAGTGGGTGAAAAACATCGACATCCAGACCGTCCCGGGTGCCTACTCCGCCGGCACCGAGGAAGTCCCCTTCATCTGGCTCGACAGGGCCTGACGCAGGAGACCCCTCCCCACAACGGAACGGAATTCCACTACACTACGCGCCCCGGGGTGGGCCGGCCCCACCGGCCCACCCCTCATAACGCCCGCCGGGTCCGCACCATATGCAGCGCTACATCCTCCGTCGCCTCCTCCTCATGGTCCCCACCCTCCTCGGCGTCACCTTCGTCGTCTTCGTCATCGTCCGGGCCGTCCCCGGCGATGTCGTCGACCTCGTCCTCGGCGAATTCGGCGCCGGCGACCAGGCCACCAAGGAGGCGATCCGGAAGGAATTCGGCCTCGAAGGCAACATCGTCGCCCAGTACGTCCGCTGGCTCGGCGATATCGTCCAGTTCGACCTCGGCCGCTCCCTCATCTCCAACCGCGAAGTCACCTCCGAGCTGCGCAACCGCCTCCCCGTCACCTTCCAGCTCGGCGCGATGGCCATCTTCTTCTCCCTCCTCATCGCCATCCCCGTCGGCGTCATCTCCGCCATCCGCCAGGACACCTGGGCCGACTACGCCGGCCGCAGCTTCGCCATCGGCCTCCTCGCCGCCCCCAACTTCTGGATCGCCATCCTCCTCATCTCCCTCGCCGCCCGCTACTTCCAGTGGGGCGTGCCCCCCGCCAAGTACATCCCCTTCACCGATGACCCGATCGGCAACCTGAAGCTCATGTTCATGCCCGCCCTCATCCTCGGCGGCGGCCTGAGCGGCTCCGTCATGCGCTTCACCCGCTCCTCCATGCTCGAAGTCCTCCGCCAGGATTACATCCGCACCGCCTGGGCCAAGGGCCTCCGCGAACGCGTCATCATCATCCGCCACGCCATGCGGAACGCCCTCATCCCCGTCATCACCGTCGTCGGCCTCCAGCTCCCCGTCCTCGTCGGCGGCACGGTCATCATCGAGACCGTCTACTCCATCCCCGGCATGGGCCGCTACTACGTCTCCTCCATCGACCAGAAGGACTACCCGGTCATCCAGGCCGTCAACATCGTCGTCGCCCTCGTCGTCGTCTTCGCCAACCTGACCGTGGATGTCCTCTACTCCGTCATCGACCCCAGGATCCGGTATTCCTAACATGGCCACCGACGCAAAAGTCCTCGAAGCCTACGCCCTCCGCCGCGAACTCACCCGCGCCGAACGCTGGCGCCGCTCGGTGACCACCTTCATCCGCACCAAGCCCCTCGGCACCTTCGGCGCCGCCGTCGTCATCCTCCTCATCCTCATGGCCGCCTTCCCCCAGGCCTTCACCTTTGGCAAAGACCCGAACGTCGGCGTCCTCTCCGAACGGTTCCAGGGCCCTTCCCTCAGCCACTGGTTCGGCACCGACCAGCAGGGCCGCGACCTCTACACCCGCATCGTCTACGGCGCCCGCAACTCCATCCTCATCGGCTTCGGCGTCGTCGCCATCTCCTCCTCTGCCGCCCTCGTCCTCGGCGTCGTCTCCGGCTACTTCGGTGGCAAGTTCGACATCCTCCTCCAGCGGCTCGTCGATATCGGCATCGCCCTCCCCGGCCTCATCTTCATCATCCTCTTCGTCACCTCCATCCAGCAGATTCCCGTCAACCTCCGCATCGTCCTCGCCGTCGGCACCCTCGTCGCGCTCAGCCAGTCGCGCGTCATCCGCGGCGCCGCCATCGCCGCCAAGCAGAATCAGTACGTCGAAGCCGCCCGCGTCCTCGGCGCCTCCGATTTCCGCATCATCTTCCGCCACGTCACCCCCAACGTCTTCCCCGTCCTCATCGTCGGCGCGTCTATCCAGGTCGGCGGCGCCGTCCTCGTCGAATCCTCCCTCGCCTTCCTCGGCTACGGCGTCCAGCCCCCCACCGCTTCCTGGGGCCGCATGCTCAACGAAGCCCGCGAACGCCTCACCCAGTACCCCCACGTCGCCATCTTCCCCGGCCTCGTCATCTTCCTCACCGTCTACGCCTTCAACATGTTCGGCGATGCCCTCCGCGACGTCCTCGACCCGCGCCTCCGCGGCTCCCGCTGAGGTCCGCTCATCCCCCGCTCGCGGGTAGCCCAATCTCCCCGTACAATACATCGACGGGCCCCCGGAAAACGGGGGCCCGGAGTCTGTTCAGATGCCCATCATCGTCGTCGTCGGCGGCCAGTGGGGCGACGAAGGCAAAGGCCGCATCGTCGACCTCCTTGCCCGCAAAGCCCGCGTCGTCGCCCGCTATTCCGCCGGCAACAACGCCGGCCACACCATCGTCAACGAGCTCGGCGAGTTCAAGCTGCACCTCGTCCCCGCCGGCATCTTCTATCCCGAAAAAACCTGCGTCATCGGCAACGGCGTCGCCATCGACCCCGAGGTCCTCCTCGGCGAAATCGACGGCCTCGAGCAGAAGAACATCGATACCTCCCGCCTCGTCGTCTCCGACCGCGCCCACGTCATCATGCCCTGGCACCGCCGCCTCGATCAGCTCGATGAGCAGGCCCGCGGCGCTCACGCCATCGGCACCACCGGCAAAGGCGTCGGCCCCTGCTTCGCCGACAAGGTCGCCCGCCGCGGCATCCGCATCTGCGACCTCCTCCGCCGCGAAGACCTCGTCCCCCGCATCGAAGCCGCCCTCGCCTATCAGAACCGCGTCATCACCGGCGTCTACGGCGCCGAGCCGATCGACTTCCGCGAGTGCCTCGAGCGCTACATCGAATACGGCCAGCGCCTCCGCCCCTACGTCGGCGACGTCCAGGAGATCGTCCTCGAAGCCCACCGCCGCGGCGATTACGTCCTCCTCGAAGGCGCGCAGGGCTCCCTGCTCGACCTCGACCACGGCACCTACCCCTACGTCACCTCCAGCGTCCCCTCCTCCTCCAGCTCCGGCGCCGCCCTCGGCGTCGGCATCGGCCCGACCGATATCTCCCGCGTCGTCGGCGTCTTCAAGAGCTACTGCACCCGCGTCGGCAACGGCCCCTTCCCCACCGAACTGTTCGACGACACCGCCGACCAGCTCCGCGACCACGGCAAAGAGTTCGGCCGCGGCGAATACGGCACCACCACCGGCCGGCCCCGCCGCATCGGCTGGCTCGATGCCGTCGCCGCCCGCTACAGCGTCCGCTTCAACGGCCTCGCCGCCGTCGCCCTCACCCGCCTCGACGTCCTCGATTCCCTCCCCTCCATCAAAATCTGCACCGCCTACGAACTCGACGGCCGGATCATCGATCACTTCCCCGCCCGCGAATCCGAACTCGAGCGCGTCCGCCCCGTCTACGAAGAGCTCCCCGGCTGGCAGACGCCCACCACCCACGTCCGCTCCTTCGACGACCTGCCCCCCCAGGCCCAGGCCTTCATCAAGCGCGTCGAAGACCTGCTCGAATGCCCCGTCGACCTCATCTCCGTCGGCCCCTCCCGCGAGCAGGCGATCATCGTCAACCCCATCTTCTGACCCCGGAGCGCAGGCGCCATGTACACCCTCGTCCTCCTCCGCCACGGCGAATCCGCCTGGAACCGCGAAAACCGCTTCACCGGCTGGCAGGATGTCCCCCTCACCGATACCGGCCGGGAAGAAGCCCGCCGCGCCGGCCAGCTCATGCGCGACGAAGGCCTCACCTTCGACGTCGCCCACACCTCCCTCCTCCGCCGCGCCATCGAAACCGTCAACATCGCGCTCGACCTCATGGACCAGCACTGGATCCCGGTCAAGCGCCACTGGCGCCTGAACGAACGCCACTACGGCGCCCTCCAGGGCCTCAACAAAAAAGAAACCAGCGAGCGCTACGGCCCCGACCAGGTCTTCACCTGGCGCCGCAGCTACGACGTCCCGCCCCCGCCCCTCGACCCCGGCGACGAGCGGCACCCCCGCTTCGACCCCCGCTACGCCGGCCTCGCGCCGGACCTCCTCCCCGCCGCGGAGTGTCTCAAAGACGTCGTCGCCCGCATGCTCCCCTACTGGCACGACGCCATCGTGCCCGACCTCCGCGCTGGCAAGCGCGTGCTCATCGGCGCCCACGGCAACAGCATCCGCGCCCTCGTGAAGCACCTCGACGGCATCAGCGACGACGCCATCGCCGAGCTGAACATCCCGACCGGCATCCCGCTCCTCTACCAGCTCGACGAGCAGCTCCGGCCCATCAGCTCCCGCTACCTCGGCGACCCCGAGGCCGCCCGCGCTGCCGCCGAGGCCGTCGCCCGGCAGGCCGGCTGACGCCGCCCGCGCCAGCCGCCCCGTCCCGCGCGCCCGGGCCTAGCGCGAAGCCGCCGCTTCCCGCTCCGCCGCCCGCTGCTCCTCCCGGCGCGCATCCGCCAGCTTCCCGAACGTCTTCTGCACCCCGAAGACCGGGTAGATCTTTTCGAACGTCCCCGGCATCAGCTCCGCCAGGGCCGCCGTCGGGCGCGCCGGCACCCAGAACTGCAGCATCTCCGGCCGGTCCTTCCGGATCGCCTTCACCACATCCCGCGCCACCCGCTCCGGCTTCACCGTCCCCGCCAGGAACGTCGCCTTCGCCCCCGTCTGCCGCTCCCAGTCCGCGTACATCCCCGCCTCCGCCACGAAGCCCGGGCAGATCGCGCTCGCCGAGACGCCCCGCTTCCGGAACTCCATCCGGATCCCTTCCGTGAACGCGATCAGCCCCGCCTTCGACGCCGAATACGGCGACGAGTACGGCACCGGCACCTTCCCCGCCAGCGACGCGATGTTCACGATGTGCCCCCGCTTCCGCTCCAGCATCCCCGGCAGCACCAGCCGCGTCAGCTGCATCGCCGCGATCAGGTTCACCCGGATGATCCGGTCCAGCTCCTCATCGTCCTGGTCCTCGAAGTGCGCCGTCACCTCGATGCCCGCGTTGTTCACGAGGATGTCGATCCGCCCGAACTCCGCCTGCGCCGCCGAGACCAGCGACCGCCGGCTGTCCGCATCCGCCACGTCGCACGCCACCGCCAGCGCCCGCCGGCCCATCCCGCGGATCTCCTCCGCCAGCGATTCCAGCGCCGGCGCCGTGCGCGCCGCCAGCACCACGTGACAGCCCGCGCCCGCCAGCTCCTTCGCGATGTACGTCCCCAGCCCCCGCGACGCCCCCGTCACGACCGCGACCCGGTCCTGCAGATTCTTCATCGTCATTCCCTCCGGTTCGTTCCCTGATGACAGGGTGCCGGGGAGTGTACGACAAAACCCGCACCCGCGGGAATGCGCTGCCGCCGCTGGCACTCCGGCCGAACCTTTGCGATCCTGACCTCGTGCAGAACCCGCCTCGCAGCGGCGCCGGCAGTCCGCGGACCGCGGTCCTCCTCCTCGCGGCCCTCCTGCCGATGCTCACCTACTTCGGCCACTGGCCCGCGGTGAGCCTTCCCATCCCCGGCACCGGGGTCGCCATCGCGATCCCCTTCGCCGCCGAAGAACCCCCGGGCGACCACCACCAGCACTGCCACGGCGAATCGGCCGGCTGCGCGAGCAGCCCCGGCTCCGCCGGTCTCGCCGTCACGCTCCTGGCCGCCGCGGTCGCCATCGCCATCCCCGGCGGCCGGCTCATCCCCGTGCCCGTCACGCCGGCCGGCCTCCGCCTCCAGCACCTCCCCATCCCCGAGCCCGCGCCGCCGCGCCCCGCTCCCATCGCCGTCCGTTCCTGACCGGGCGCCCGCCCAGCGGGCATCCCCGGGCCACACCACACGATGGGAGAACGAACCATGCACCGGACCCGTTTCACCTGGCCCGCCCTCCTCGGCGCGGCCATCCTCCTCCTCGCCATCCCCCTCGCCGCAGCCTGCGGCGACGACGACGGCGAAGCCCACGCCGACGACACCAGCGTCACCAGCGTCGTCTCGGCCGTCACCTACCTCGACGGCCTCGGCCTCCACGGCATCGACGACAGCATCAACAAGGACCAGAAGATCCCGGCCGACGCCCGCGCCAAGGCCCTCAAGGCCCAGGCCGTGGCGAAGACCGCGCCCTGGCCCGCCGAGCTGAAGCCCAAAGCCGATGCCCTCGCCGCCATCTTCGGCGAGATGGCCGCTGCCCTCGAAGGCGACAGCCCGGACCTCGCGAAGGCCGGCGCCGCGGCGAAGAAAGCCCACGACGCCGAGCACGAATTCTCCGATGCCGCCTGGGCCTGGATCTTCGAACAGGCCGGCATCGAAGGCCCGGGCCACGGCCACTAGCCCGGTCCGGCCGGCCCCGCGCCGGCGGCCTCGCGGGCCATCCTGCACCGCCGGCCGTGGGCTACACTCGGATCGAGCCCATCTTCGAAGGAACTCTCCATGCCACCTCTCCGCTGGCGCACGACCGCCCTCCTCCTCGCGGCCCTCGCCGTCCTCCCGCTCGCCATCGCCTGCGGCGGCGACAAGAAGGACGACGACAACGCCGGAGCCCAGTACATGGGCGCCATCGTGACGCCGCCCATCGAAAAACCCGACGCCGTCCTCATGGACGAAAACGGCCAGCCGTTCGACCTCCGCAAGGAGACCGAAGGCTACGTCACGCTGCTCTACGTCGGCTACACCCACTGCCCCGACATCTGCCCCACGCACCTCTACGAAATCAGCGAGGCGCTCAAGAAGGTCGACCCCGACGTGCGCAAGCAGGTCAAAGTCGTCTTCGCCACGGCAGACCCGGAGCGCGACACGCCGCAGCAGCTCAAGCAGTACCTCGATACCTTCGACCCCGATTTCATCGGGCTGACCGGCACGCGCGACCTCATGGACCAGTTCCAAATCGCCCTCGGCCTCCAGCCCGCCACCCGCACCGACCTCGGCGGCGGCAACTACGCCGTCAACCACGCGGCCTACGTCATGGCCTTCACCAAAGACAACTACGCCTACACCGTCTACCCCTCCGGCATGGGGCAGAAGGAATGGCTCAACGACCTCCCGCTCCTCGTGAAGAAAGGATTCCGCACCGAATGACCACGCTCCTGCGCAGCCGCGCATTCCTTCCCATCCTCCTCCTCGGCGCCTTCGCCGCCGCCCTCCTCGCCGCAGCCTGCGGCGGCGACGACGATGACGCCAGCGCCACCCCCACCGCCACCCGGGGTGCCGGCTCCGGCACCGCCTTCCAGCCCGTGAAGGCCGGCGACCTCACCATCTCGGGCGCCTGGGTCCGCGCCTCGACCGGCACGAACGTCACCGCCGCCTACATGACCATCAAGAGCAGCGGCGCCGCCGATACGCTCGTCAGCGCCTCCTCGCCGATCGCCGGCATGGTCCAGCTCCACGAAGTCGTCACCGAAGGCTCGACCTCGAAGATGCAGGAAAAGCCCGGCGGCTTCCCCGTCCCGGCGAACGGCACCGCCGAGCTCAAGCCCGGCGGCTGGCACATCATGCTCATGGACCTCAAGCAGCAGCCGAAGGCCGGCGAAACCGTCGAGCTCACCCTCAAGTTCGAAAAGGCCGGCGAGGTCAAAATCGTGGCGCCCGTCCAGGCTGCTGCCGGCTCGACGCCCGACATGAGCCACGACAGCCACGGCGGCAGCAGCATGACCCCCTCCGGCGGCATGAGCAGCGGCATGGGCGGCACCGCCACCCCCGCTATGGGCCGCTGACCTCCTCCCCGGTTCGCCGGGACCGTCAGCGCCGCAGCGCACGACGCGGGCCGGGAGCGCCAGCTCTCCCGGCCCGTTCCATTTTGTCCGCGAAAACCCGGCCCTCAGTCGGACGCCAGGTTCGGACCCACCGCGCAGCCGACCCACTTGCAGGCCGGCGGCCGCGCCGGCGTCGGCGGCGCGATCGGCGTCGCCGTCGGGGTCGGCGTGGGTGTCGGCGTCGGCGCTTCCTTCGCGCACGACACCTGCCACGTGTTCGAGCGCGGCGGCGTCAGCACCTCCACGAAGTGCCCCGCATCGCTGAAGTACCGGTCGGTCGTCCCCGCCGTATAGCTGATGACTGTCGAAAGCTGGTTCGGCTCGAGCGTCCAGTCCGGGTCCGGCGGCAGCCCGCCGATCTGCGGCTTGTAGACCCGGATCGGCGTCTTCCCCACGTTCTTGAACTGGATCTCGTCGCCGCGGTTGATCCGGCAGGTGCGCGGGTTGAACCCCTGCTCGTTCACTTCGATCAGGTAGCGGTCGTAGGCTGAGGCCGATTCCGTCCGCGCTCCGAAAAAGGCCATGCTCAGGCCGCCGGCGAGCGCCGCCGCCAGCGCCAGGGCCGCCATCAGCGGCCGGTAGCGGTGTTCGCGCATCGAACCTCCACGGTCCCCCACCCCGCCACGGGGCATCCCCGAGGGTACCCCAGCCTTCGCGATCCTGTCACCGCGCGGTCAAGAACCGTCGCTCCTCAATCCGCCGCCAGCCCCGGCACCCGCAGGCAGTAGGCTGCCCCGGTGCACGGCGGCGCCGGCGGCCGCTTCGCCGGGTCCGGGCTGCACTCCACCGGCCACGTCGCCGAGAACACCGGCGTTTTCACGATGACGTAGTTCGCCGGGTTCTCGAAATCCTCGAACCGGAACGTCCCCGGGAAGCCCATGTACTCCTCGCGCGAGGTCTCGCCCGGCTGCAGCCAGCCCGAATCGAACGACAGCCCGCCGCCCGGCGTCGGCGAATACCGCACCACCCGCCGCGGCGTGCTCCCCACGTTCTTGAAGCGCAGGTACTCCCGGTTCATCTGGCAGACCGCCGGGTTGAAGCCGCCCTCCGAGACCTCGATGGTCTGCACCGTGTAGGCCCCGGCGCCGGGCGCCGCGAGGAGCCCCGCCAGCACGGCCAGCGCCGCGATCGCACCGCCGAATCGTCGCACGCGCCAAGCCTACCCGTTCCCGGCCGAACGCGCCCGGCCCGGACACGCAAACAGGCCCCGCACGAAGCGGGGCCTGCTGGTCGTTCACTCGCCTCCTCAGCCGGCCGCCGGGCGCTGCACCGGCTGGAGGTCGCCGCCGTCTTTCCGGGACTTCCGTATCCGTTGCCGCTCCTTCACGGAGCGATCCGGGGCGCCTGCATCGCACAGGACTTCGATTCAGCTCCCGGGCACCTGGGGCAACACCGTGGATACGGGCCCGCGGCGGCTGGCGAACGGCCTGCTCACTGCAGGCCAGCTCTCTGCACGATGAAGACTCCATAGAGGGCGTGCAGCTTGTTCCGCATGTCCGCACCTCCTTTCGAGCCTCTGCGAGTCGGCGGGGGCCGGGCCTCTTCAGCGCCGGGCGCCTATCGCAAACTCACCATTAACACTACTCCCGCCGCGAGGCCTGTCAAGAGGTTTTCTGCCCCGCCGAACGTGAAAAAGCGGGAACTGCGATCAATACCCCCGGTGCTCCTTGCCCAGCTCTTTCGCATCCGGCATCGGGTGCGCCTCCCGCGGTTTCGGCGGCTTCCCGCCCGGTCCGCCCTCGGCCATCTCCGAGACCGTGTCCGGCTCCGGCACCACCACGCGCGGATCCGATTCCGCCGGGTCGAGCAGCTCCGCGGCCTTCTCCATCGCCTCCTTCACCGCCTTGAGCGGGTGGAGATGCTCGATGAACTCCTTCGCCCCTTTCAGGTCTTCCCGCGGGTCGAGCTCGTTCTCAGCCATGATCGGTGCCTCCTCGGCGGCCCGGTCCGCGGGCCCGCCATCCCCAGTATGCGCCCCGCGGGGCGCCCGGCGCACCACCCGTCCGGTCGCCGTTTCCACGTACCAGCCCGTCCCGGGCTCCTGCCCCGCGAGCGCGGCCATCTCCCTGCCCTCCCTGGTCCCGGCGCCCCTCAGCCGGCCTTGATCTCGATCTTCCGCGCCGGCGCTTTCGGCTCCGGCTCCCGCTTCGGCAGCACCACTTCGAGTACGCCGTCCTTCATCGAGGCCGAAATCCGCTCCGCGTCCACCGTCTCCGGGATCGCGATCCGCCGCTCGAACGAGCCGAAGAACCGCTCGCTGTAGGTGCGGCCCTTCTCCTCCTCCTTCCGCTCCGAGCGCTTCTCGCCCCGCAGCGTCAGCATCCCGTCCTCGACGGTCACCTCCATGTCCGCCGGCGCGACGCCCGGGAGCTCCGCCTGCACGACGATCGCGTCATCCCGCTCCGTCACATCGCAGCGGGGGCTCCATTCCGTCTCCCCGGGCAGCCCCAGCCGCGCCAGCCAGTCGCGCGGCACGAGGCTCCACATCTCCTCGAACGGGTTCCAGCGCACGACGTTTGCCATGAGTCCAGCCTCCGGTCGAATGGAATCGCCCGGAGTCTGCCCGCCCGTCCGTTATCGCGACAATAACCGATCGGTGCAAAACGGGAGGTGCGAACGGCCCTCCCGGCCGCGCTACCGCCCCGCGCCCAGCGTCGTCTCCACCAGCGCGAGGAACTGCTCCGCCGCGAACGGCTTCTGCACGAACACCGTGTGCGGCGTCCGCGCGGCGAACTCTGCCGGCCCTTCCGCGCTGTACCCGCTGATCAGGATGAACGGCAGCTCGGGGAACTGCTCCAGCATCGCGCGCCGCAGCTCGATGCCCGATTCGCCCGGCATCACGATGTCCGAGACGACGAGGTCCACCGGCTGCTCCGCGAGGATCGCCCGCGCCTCGTTTGCGTGCGCAGCCTGCAACACGGTGTAGCCGTGCGTGCGCAGGAGCCGCGCGAGCATCACCCGCACCGGGTCGTCGTCATCAACTACGAGGATCGTCGCCGCCAATGGCCCCTGCTCCTCCGGCCGCTCGCCGACCCTCCCGGGCCAGGCCACTGCGGTTGCTTCGAAATTCCGGTGCACGCGTCCCCATGTCGCGCCGTACCGCGCGTCCTTTCCACCGGATTCTCCGCCAGCGGACACCGGTTCGGCATTCGGGATTCCCCTGATAGGGAGCGCCGTTCATACATAACCCGTCGTGAATTCACCAGATTCTCACCTACGGTTCACCGGGAGGGAAGCGCTTTGCTCAGGCCGCAGTTCGCACCTATCATCGGCCCTACGCTCGGAGGTGCCCGGCATGCGTTTCATCGTGACCGTCGTATTCGCCGCGATCCTCCTGTTCCTCGTTTACCTCGTCGTCGGCGCCATCGCCGATGGCTACTTCGGTGCGAACATCATCCCCGACCGCGCCGTCCCCGATGCCTGGGCCGCCCCCGACTCCTGGAGTGAATGGCGCGATATCGTCATCGTCCTCCTCGGCCTCTTCTGGGTCCTCGCCGGCATCCTCGCCGTCGTCTTCATGGCGGCCCTCATCGCGCTCGTCTTCGCCGTTCGTAAAGTCGTCCGCGAAAACGCCGCCCCCGCGCTCGATTCGCTCCGCCAGTCGCTCGACAACATCCGGGGGACGGCCGAGTTCGCCGGCGAAACCGTGGCCAGCCCCATCATCCGCGTCTACGCCGTCGCCCGCGGCGTCCGCAGCGGCCTCGCCGCCGTCACCAGCCTCCCCGACCGCATCCGCGGCCGGCGCCACGGGAAGAAGAAGAAATGAGCCCCGACGACGCGCCCCCCGGCACCGGCCCCGCGCCCGAACCGCTCGCCCCCGAACCCCCGGAGCGCGAGGAGCACCCGCTCATTGCCTGGGCCCGGGCCATCGTCCTCGGCATCGGCGATACCGCCCGCGACATGCTCGAAGCCGGCCGCCAGGCCGCCCGCGAGGCCATGGACGAAGGCTGGCAGCGCTTCGACGAAAAGACGAAACACCGCCGCCGCTAAAGCCCCGGCCCCTCCCCCCCGCCCCGCCCCCGGTTGAAGGTTGGAGGTTGAAGGTAGACGGGTTCAGGATCCGCCGTACGCACCCTCCCACCTGCCAACGCCCACCTCGCACCCCCGTAGTCGCGGGGCTCCGTCCCCGCGGAGGGCCGGTGAGGCCCACCCTGCCCTCCGAATCCACCCGTCTCCCGCCTCCCGGTTCCCGCCTCCCGCTTCCCGCTTCCCGTCTCCCGGTTCCCGCCACACCCGTTGGGCGCATGGCGCCCCGCGGGGACGGAGCCCCGCGACGACGTCGGCCCTCCCCTTCCGCTTCCCCGTTCACACTCTCCCCCTCTCTCCCCTTCTCCCTTCTCCCTCCTCCCTCCTCCCTCCTCCCCCGTGGTACACTTTCTCCACGGCTGTTAGCACTCCATCCGAAAGAGTGCTAACATGGCAGCGAGAGGTTGATAATGCCATTGTCAGAGCGCCGGGCCCGCATCCTCGCCCTCATCGTCGACGACTTCGTCGGCTCGGCGCAGCCTGTCGGCTCCCAGGCGCTCGTCGAACGCCACCGCCTCCCCCTCTCCCCCGCCACCGTCCGCAACGAAATGGCCGCCCTCGAAGACGAGGGCATGATCACCCACCCCCACACCTCCGCCGGCCGCATCCCCTCCCACCGCGGCTACCGCTACTACGTCTCCGCCCTCATGCCCGAACGCTCCCTCACCCCGCAGGAGCAGTTCACCATCCTCCACCAGTTCCACCAGGCCTCGCGCGACCTCGAGGAGTGGGTCGGCCTCGCCGCCTCCGTCCTCGCCAACAGCCTCCACAACATGGCCCTCGTCACCCAGCCCCGCGTCGCCGAGGTCCGCCTCAAGCAGCTCCAGCTCGTCGAGCTCACGGAAACCCGCGCCCTCCTCGTCGTCGTCACCTCCGATGGCGGCGTCCACCAGCGCATCCTCGATTTCCCCGTCGCCGCCTCGCAGGAGTACCTCTCCCGCCTGGCCCTTCGCCTCAACGCCGAACTCGGCGGTAAGAGCGTCGCCGAATTCCCCAAAGCCGAGTCCATCGAGCCCCTCGGCGCCGTCGAAGCCGCCGTCCTCGCCGCCCTCGGCGACCTCCTCCTCCGCGAACAGGCCGCCCGCGTCGAGGAACCCGTCGTCGAAGGCGTCCGCGACCTCCTTCGCCAGCCTGAATTCGAAAAAGCCGACCGGCTCCTCGATGCCCTCGAAGCCGTCGACGAGCGCCGCCTCCGCGACGCCATCCCCGCCGAGGCCGTTGCCGATGCCTCCGTCGCCATCGTCATCGGCGACGAAAACCGCGAAGGCCCCTACCAGGAGATGTCCTTCGTCCTCGCACGCTACGGGCCGCCCGGCGGCGCCGCCGGCATCGTCGGCCTGCTCGGCCCCACCCGCATGCACTACAGCGACGCCGTCGCCCACGTCCGCTACGTGAGCGACGTCCTCACCGAACTCATCCGCGAATTCTATGGCGGGGGCGATTGACGTCCCCCGTCCCACCCGACCCCAGGAGGCACCATGAGCGAACCCGGTGACGACCGCACCGTCGAACCCAACCCAACCGCCGACCCCGATGAGCGGACCGCCAACCCCGGCGCCCTCGGCAGCGACCGCACGGACCCGCCCGCCGACCCGGCCAGCGAACTCCAGGCCGAGCGCGAAAAAGCCGAATCCTACTACCGCAGCTGGCAGCGCACCGCCGCCGACTTCGCCAACTACAAGCGCCGCGTCGAACAGGAGCGCAGCGAGGCCCAGCGGCTCGCCAACGCCGCCCTCGTCATCAACCTCCTCCCCGTCTTCGACGACCTCGAGCGGGCGGTCGCATCCGTCGATTCCCACCTCGCCGGGCTCAACTGGGTCCAGGGCATCATCAACATCCACCAGAAATTCTGGCGGCTCCTCGAATCCATGGGCCTCAGCGAAATCCCCGCTGAAGGCGCCGAATTCGACCCCGCCTGCCACGAAGCCGTCGCCCGCCAGGCCGGCCCCGAAGGCCGCGTCCTCCACGTCGTCCAGAAGGGCTACAACCTCGGCGGCAAAGTCCTCCGCCCTGCCATGGTCATCGTCGGCGATGGCAGCGGCGCCACCGGCCAGGCCGGCAACCCCGGCAGCTAACCCCCTCACACCCAACCAGGAGCACACATCACATGGGTAAAGTCCTCGGCATCGATCTCGGCACCACCAACAGCTGCATGGCCATCATGGAAGGCGGCGAACCCGTCGTCATCCCCAACGCCGAAGGCGCGCGCACCACGCCCTCCGTCGTCGCCATCACCAAGAGCGGCGAGCGCCTCGTCGGCCAGGTCGCCAAGCGGCAGGCCATCACCAACCCCGAAAACACCATCTTCAGCATCAAGCGCTTCATGGGCCGCAAATTCACCGACCCTGAAGTCCAGCGCGACCTCAAGCTCGTCCCCTACAAGGTCTCCGCAGCCCCCAACGGCGACTGCCAGGTCACCCTCGGCGGCCGCACCTACAGCCCGCCCGAGATCAGCGCCATGATCCTCCAAAAGCTCAAGGCCGATGCGGAGGCCTACCTCGGCGAGCCCGTCACCGAAGCCGTCATCACCGTCCCCGCCTACTTCAACGACGCCCAGCGCCAGGCCACCAAGGACGCCGGCAAGATCGCCGGCCTCGAAGTCCTGCGCATCATCAACGAGCCCACCGCCGCCTCCCTCGCCTACGGCCTCGATAAGAAGAAGGACGAACTCATCGCCGTCTACGACCTCGGCGGCGGCACCTTCGATATCTCCATCCTCGAAATCGGCGACGGCACCTTCCAGGTCCTCTCCACCAACGGCGATACCCACCTCGGCGGCGACGACTTCGACCAGCGCATCATCGACTGGCTCATCGACGAGTTCAAAAAGCAGGAGGGCATCGACCTTCGCCAGGACCGCCAGGCCCTCCAGCGCCTGAAGGCCGAAGCCGAAAAAGCCAAGATCGAGCTCTCCTCCGCCCAGCAGACGGAAATCAACCTCCCCTTCATCACCGCCGACGCCAGCGGGCCGAAGCACCTCAACATCACCCTCACCCGGGCCAAGCTCGAGCAGCTCGTCCACGACCTGCTCCAGAGCACCCTCGAGCCCGTCAAGAAGGCCCTCGCCGACGCCGGCAAGAAGGCCTCCGATATCGACGAAGTCGTCCTCGTCGGCGGCCAGACCCGCATGCCCGCCGTCCAGAAGCTCGTCGCCGACTTCTTCGGCAAAGAGCCCCACAAGGGCGTCAACCCCGATGAGGTCGTCGCCATCGGTGCCGCCGTCCAGGCCGGCGTCCTCAAGGGCGAAGTCAAGGACGTCCTCCTCCTCGATGTCACCCCGCTCACCCTCGGCATCGAGACCCTCGGCGGCGTCATGACCCCGATCATCCCGCGCAACACCACCATCCCGACCTCCAAGAGCCAGGTCTTCTCGACCGCGGCCGATAACCAGCCGAGCGTCGAAATCCACGTCCTCCAGGGCGAACGGCCGATGGCTGCCGACAACAAGTCCCTCGGCCGCTTCATCCTCGACGGCATCCTCCCCGCGCCCCGCGGCGTCCCTCAAATCGAAGTCACCTTCGATATCGACGCCAACGGCATCGTCAGCGTCTCCGCCCGCGACAAGGGCACCGGCCGCGAGCAGAAGATCACCATCCAGCCCTCCTCCGGCCTCACCAAGGAGGAGATCGAGCGGATGCAGCGCGAGGCTGAGCTCTACGCCGAAGAGGACCGCCGCAAGCGCGAAGCCATCGAGGTGAAGAACACCGCCGACACCATGGCCTACCAGGCCGAAAAGACCCTCCGCGACAACGCCGACAAGATCCCGGCCCACCTCAAGACCGAGGTCGAAGAGAAGGTGAAGGCCGTCCGCGAAGCCATCGAAGCCGACGACGTCGCCCGCATGCGCTCCGCGATGGACGCCCTCTCCGCCTCCATGCAGAAGATCGGCGAGGCCGTCTACGGCGCCGCTGGCGCCGGTGCCGCCGGGGCCTCCGCCGATGGCGCGGCCTCCGGCCCGGCCGAGGAGGGCACCGTCGAAGGCGAGTTCCGCGAGGTCTAACCGCCCCGCGCCCGTCGAAGCTCCGCGAGGGGGCCGGCATCGCCCGGCCCCTTCGTCACGTCCCGGCAGTCTCCCGGTACGCCCGGTCCACGAGCTCCGCCAGCGCGCCGAAGAGCCCCGGCCCCGCCGCCACCACGTAGCCGTCTTCGAACCCGTAGCCGCCGAAGCCGCCCGTCAGCGCCCCCGCTTCGCGCGCGATGAGCCCGCCTGCCGCGATGTCCCACGGGTTCAGGCGGTATTCGTAGTAGCCGTCCAGCATCCCGCAGGCGACGTGCGCGAGGTCGAGCGCCGCCGAGCCCATCCGCCGGATGTCGCGCACCCGCGGCAGGATGCGCGCCGTCATCGCTGCCTGCGCCGCCCGCCGCGCCGGGTCGTAGGCGAACCCCGTCGCCAGCAGCGCGGTCGCGAGCGCCGCCCCGTCCCGCGCCCGGATTGGCCGCCCGTTGCAGGCCGCCCCGCCGCCCAGCGCCGCGCCGTACGTCAGCCCGTGCGCGACGTCGTGCACCACCCCCGCCACCACCACGCCCTCCCGCTCCGCCGCGATCGAGACCGCGTACGCGGGGATGCCGTAGATGAAGTTCGTCGTCCCGTCCAGCGGGTCCACCACCCACCGCACGCCCGACCTTCCGGCCTCCCGCGCGCCCTCCTCGCCGACGAAGCCGTCGCCCGGCCGCGCTCCCAGCAGCCACTCGATGAGCAGCGCCTCCGCCGCCCGGTCGGCCTCCGTCACCATGTCCGTGACCGTCGACTTCGTCCCGATGGCGAACCCTTCCGCCGCGTACCGCGCGATGAGCGCGCCGGCCTCACGGGCCGCCGTCTCGGCCAGCGCCAGCAGCTCGAGCGCCAGCGGGTCCGCGCTCACCGCAGCTGCCGCCCGCCGTCGATGACCACGATGCTGCCCGTCACGTAGCTCGCCGCTTCGCTCGCCAGCCAGACCGCAGCGCCCGCCACGTCGTCCGGCGTCGCCAGCCGCCCCATCGGGATGTCCGCCCGCAGCCGCTCGCCGTGGCGGCTCGCGAACAGCTCGTCCACGAGGTCCGTCTCCACCCAGCCCGGCGCGATCGCGTTCACCCGCACGCCGCGGTCCGCCCACTCGAGCGCCATCACTTTCGTCAGCTGGTGGAGCCCCGCTTTCGCCGCCGCGTACACCCCCTGCCGCTCCAGCGGCACGATGCCCGCTACCGAACTCACGTTGATGATGCTCCCGCCCCGCCCGGCAGCGAACATCCGCTTCGCAGCCTCCACGCTGGCGAAGTACGCGCCCCGCAGGTTCACCTGCAGCACCTGGTCGAACTCCGCCACGCTCACCGCTTCGACCCGCTTGTAGTACGGGCTGATGCCCGCGTTGTTCACCAGCACGTCCAGCGGCCCGAGCGCCCACGCCCGCTCGATGAGCGCCGCCACGTCCTCCGGGTCGCCGACGTCGCAGCGGAGGCCGATGCAGTTCACGCCCAGCGACGCCGCGGCCTCCTGCAGCGGTCCCTCGCTCCGCGCCGCGATGATGACCCGCGCCCCCGCCTCGATGAACGCGCGCGCGATGCCGTAGCCGATGCCCCGCGAGCCGCCCGTGATGAGCGCCGTCTTCCCTTCCAGCGAAAACCGTTCCATGCGCCCCATTCTCCGCGCCTGCCGCGAACCGATCACCCGCGGCGCGCCCGCGCGGCCTCGCGTACCATCGGCAGCATGGCGCTCGACCTCGCCCGCGCGGCCGCCCACCTCGCCGCCGCCGACCCCGTCATGGCCGCCCTCGTCGAAGCCGTCGGCCCGCTCGACGTCCGCCCGCCCCGGCCGGGCCACTTCGAGGCCCTCTGCCGGTCGATCGTCTACCAGCAGCTCTCCGGCCGCGCCGCCGGCACCATTTTCGAACGGTTCCGCGCCCTCTACGGCCGCGATGGCTTCCCCGCGCCGGCGGAGGTGCTCGCGACGCCGCCCGAAACCCTCCGCGCCGCCGGCCTCTCCCGCCAGAAAATCGCCTCCATCCTCAGCCTCGCCAGCCACTTCGCCAGCGGCGAGCTCGACGACGCCAACCTCCACCGCTGGCCCGATGAGGAGGTCATCGCCCACCTCCAGCGCGTCCGCGGCATCGGCCGCTGGACCGCCGAGATGTTCCTCATCTTCCAGCTCCAGCGCCCCGACGTCCTCCCCGTCAACGACCTCGGCATCAACCGCGCCATCATGCGCCGCTACGGCCTCCCGGCGATGCCGAAGCCCGCTGAGGTGCACGCCATCGGCGCACCGTGGCGGCCCTTCGCCAGCGCCGCCTGCCTCTACCTCTGGCGCGGCGAAGACACCGCCCTCCCCGCGGGCTGACCGGCGGTCGAGCCGCCGCTACATCCCGCCCCGGTCCGGCCGGTCGACGTCCGCCTGCGTCGTCGCCGCGTTCGCCGCGATGAGCGCGTCGCGAATCTGCGAGTAGAAATCCGACATCCCCGCCGGCGAATACGGCACGAAGATCGTGTTCGCCCGCGAGGCCGCACCGATCTCCTTCACCGTGTCATAGTGCTGCGTCATCAGCACCAGCTGCATGATCGCCTCCGGCGTCACCCCCGCGATGCTCTGCTGGAACTGGTCCACCGAATCCCGCAGCCCGTCGATGATCGCGCGCCGCTGGTTCGCGATGCCCTGCCCCTGCAGCGCCTTGCTCTCCGCCTCGGCCTCCGCCGCCTTCACCTTCAGGATCTTGTCAGCCTCGCCCCGCTCCTGCGCCGCCTCCCGCAGCCGCTTGGCCGCGTTGATTTCGTTCATCGACTCCTTCACCTTCTTGTCCGGGTCGATGTCCGTCACCAGCGCCTGCACGATCTGGAAGCCGAACTCGTTCATCTCACCCGAGAGCTCGTTCTTCACCGCGATCGCGATCTCGTCCTTCCGCTCGAAGACGTCATCCAGCTCCATCTTCGGCACCCGCGCCCGCACCGTATCGAACACGTACGCGGTGATCTGCACCGTCGGCTGGTCCAGCTTGTAGAACGCGTCGTACACCCGGTCCGGGATGACCATGTACTGCACCGCGACGATCGTGTGGACGAACACGTTGTCGAGCGTCTTCGTCTCCACGCTCACGTCCAGCTGCTGGACGCGCAGGTTCACCCGGCCCGCCACCCGCTCGATGAGCGGGATCTTCACGTTCAGGCCGGGCCGCGCCACCCGCCGGAACTTCCCGAACCGCTCCACGATCGCCGCCGTCTGCTGCTCCACCGTGAACAGCGACCCCAACAGCAGCACCAGCACGATGGCGCCCGCGACACCCAGCACGATCAGTCCAGCCATGGCCTGCCTCCTCGCTCGAACGGGTCACGCAAGACCCTTGATTGCGGCCCAGTATACGCGCCGGGCATGCCCCCGGCGGCGGCCGCCCTTCCCGGCCCGCCCCGCACGTTTTGCGAAGCGTTTACGAAGAATCGGGAAATTCCCGGTCGTTTCTCCGGCGCCGCCGGGCTAGGGTGAATCCGGTGGCGCCCTGAGGAGGAGACGAACCCTCGCCCCCGGCCCCGGCCGAAAGGCGGCGAGCCCCGGAACGACGCACCGGCACCCTGACCACCCTTATCGCCTTCACTGCGCCCGCCACGCGCCCCCGACCGACGCGCTTTTGCGAACCACTGGCCGGAGGAACCCCCATGCCGCTCCGCGCACTCACCCTCGCCGCCGTCATCACGGCCGCCGCGGCCTTCCCGTTCGCCGCTTCGAACCGCACCACTGCCGCGCTCGCGAACTGCGACGTCCCCGAAGCCGCCGCCGCGCTCGATGCCGACGAACAGGCGTTCATCCAGCTCCTCAATGACTACCGCGCCGCGAACGGCCTCCCGCCCGTTGCCGTCGATGCCGCGCTCACCCGCGCAGCCGCGTGGATGAGCATCGACCTCGCCGGCCGCGCCGGCCTCGACCACACCGATTCGCTCGGCCGCTCGCCGTGGAAACGCATGCCCGATTGCGGCGCCGCGAACCCCGGCGGCGAAAACCTCGCGGCGGGCACCCCGCTCGCCAGCCCGTCCGCCGTCCTGCAGGCCTGGAAAGGCTCGCCCGGGCACAACGCCATCATGCTCGGGAAGGACTTCACCCTCGTCGGCGTCGCCCGGCATACCGCCCCCGGCAGCCAGTATGGCGTCTACTGGACCCTCACGTTCGGCTACGGCCGCCCTGCCGTCGCCGCGAGCCCCGCGCCCTCCCCAACCCTCACACCGGCCCCGCAGCCGCTCCCGCCGATGCCGACCCCGGCGCCCGCCGCGCCGCCGCCTCCGCCCGCTCCTCCCCGGCCGGCGGAGAGTGCTGCCACCTTTGCCGCCGGCATCTCGACGTTCACCTGGAGCGGCGAGCCGGTGCCCGTCGACCAGGTCTTCGGCCCCGCCGGCAGCGCCCTCCGCGGCGTCTACGCCTACGATGCCGCCGCCGGCCGCTGGCTCCGCTGGAGCCCTCGCCTCCACCCGGCGCTCAACACCCTCGGCGTCCTCCAGCCCGGCGTACGCTACTGGCTCGTCACCTCCGGGCCCGTCACCGTTTCGCTCCCCTGACCGTCACGAATTTCGCGAACCTGTCGCGACATCCCGACACGACCTGACGCGGACCCCGCCGAGAATCGCCCCTGATTCCACCGGCGGGGTTCATCTATGGCCAAATCGCAAACCGAACAGCTCCTCAAAGAACTCGACCAGCTCCGCGCCCGCGGCCTCGTCACCGACGAGGAGTACGCCGCCCGGCGCCAGGCCATCATCTCCGGCCAGGTCCAGCTCCCGGCCCAGAAGTCTGGCGGCGGCTTCTTCAAGAAGGTCGGCATCGGCTGCGGCGCCCTCGTTGGCATCTTCATCGTCATCATGATCATCGCCGTGGCCGCTGGCGGCGGGAGCGATGACGGCTCGAACGGCTCCGGCGGTTCGTCCTCTTCTTCGAAGAGCGCCGACGTCCGCGTCACGCTCGCCGAACGCGCCGTCGGTGAAATCGCCCCCGAAGGCAACGACGCCCGCAAGTCCCGCGTCACCATCGTCCGCATCATGGACCCGGTCGTCTCCAGCAACCAGTTCAGCCAGCCGAAGGCCGGCATGCGCTGGATCGGCTTCGAAGTCATCCACGAGAACGTCGGCACCCGCGAAATCAGCTCCCTCACCTGGAAGCTCCGGGATACCAACGACAACGAGCACGACCAGGACGTCGTCGGGCCCGTCGTCGATATGCCCGACCTCGACCCCTTCTACGCCGACCTCACCCCGGGCGGCAAGAAGCAGGGCTGGATCTACTTCCAGGTCCCGGAGGGCGCCGGCGTCAAATGGCTCCGCGCCGACCCCAACACCTTCATGAAGGGCGACCTCTACTTCGAAGCGCCCTGAGCCGCGCCGCCGCCCGGCGCCCGCTCCATCCCGACGTCCTCCGCGGGGAACACCCTGCGGAGGAAGTCGTGGATCTCACGCCCTCGCTCCCGGGGGAACCGCTCGGCCTCCACCTCGGCCCCCGCGATGCGGTCCAGCCGGAACTCGCGGAAATCGTTCCGCAGTTCGCACCACGCCAGCAGCGTCCACGACCAGCCCCAGAAGAACAGCCCGAGCGGCCGCACCCGGCGCGCCGTCGCCGCTCCCGCGCTGTCGGTGTACCGCAACGTGAGGTAGCGGCGCCCGTCGATCGCCTCGCGCAGTTCGCTCAGCCGCGCCGCGAACCGCTCGCCGGGCCCGCGGACCGGCGTGTAGACCGGCGTCTCCACCAGCCGCTCCCGCAGCTCCGGCGGCAGCGCTGCTTCGATCCGCTGGAGCGCCGCTGCTGCGGCCTTCGCGGCCGGCGCGTCGGCCCACGCCTGCACCAGCCGGCTCCCAAGCACGAGCGCCGCCACCTCCTCACCCGTGAACGTCAGGGGCGGCAGTTCGAGCCCCCGCCGCAGCGTGTACCCCACCCCCGCTTCTCCCGCGACCGGCACGCCGCTCCGCGCCAGCTGCTGGATGTCCCGGTACACCGTCCGTTCCGAAACGCCGAGCGCCTTGCCGATCTCGGCCGCCGTCAGCACCGGGTGTTGCCGCAGCAGCTGGATCACCTGGAAGAGCCGCTCCGTCCGCTGCATCCCCGTATCCTGCCCCGTTCCTCCCGGCGCGAACAGATCCAGTTCGCCCGGGTTCAGTGGCCGGAGCGGCGCGCCAGCCGCCCGTCCCACCGGAGCCAGGCCGGCCGCCCGGCCTCGTCGCGCAGGAACTCCACCCGCTCGCCGCGCCGCGGCCCATCCGCCACCACCCACCGGTCGAGCGCCATCCGCGCGAGCGCGGCTGGCGGCGCGGGCACCGGCCGGTGCTCCCGCTCCGCCAGCATTCGCTCCGGCGCGCGGTCGCGGATGGTCAGCCTGCCGCCCGGTGCCGCCTCCACCTCGAGCACCGCCAGCGTCGCCTCGTACCTTCCCGCCAGCTCCGCCGCCTCCGCCGGGTCGCCCGCGTCGCCGGCCGGCACCCCAGGCTTCCCGAAGCCGAGGAAGTACTCCTGGCACCGGTCCGCGATCGTTTGCCGCGCCTCCCTGCCGGTGTCCGCGTTCGTCAGCACCGTCACCGCGAACCGGCGCCCCGGCACCAGCTCGAACGCCGAGAGCTGCCCGTTCGTCGCGCCGCCGTGCTTCACGAGCCGCTCGCCGCCGCCCGCGTCGTCGAGCATCCAGCTGATGCCGATCTCCGCGCACATGCTGCCCGCCGGCCGCTGCGGCTGCCGCATGAACGCCACCGTCCCCGGCGAAAGCACCTCCCGCGCTTCGAGCTCCCCGAGGTGGAACGCCGCCCAGCGCAGCTGGTCGACCACCGTCGAAATCAGTCCGCCCCCGGGCGCGATGCTCCGCGCCGTCGCCCACGGCCGCGCCGGCCGCGGCCCTTCTGCCGTCACCACGTGCCCCGCTGCGAACCGGTGCACCATGCATTCCTCCGGGAAGAAGAAGCTCATCCCCATGCCGAGCGGCTCCAGCAGCCGCTCCCGCACCGCCTGCTCGTACGGCCGGCCGCTCAGTTCCGCAACGATGAGCCCCAGCACGTAGAACCCCGAGTTGCAGTACGAAAAGTGGCTGCCCGCCGGCACCAGCTGCGGGCTCCGCGCCATCTTCCGCACGATCCGCTCCAGCGCGTCATCCCCCCGGCCGGTGTCCTTGAAGTAGTCCCCCGCGAAGCCTCCGTGGTGCGTCAGCAGGTCGCGCACGGTGACCCGCTCCGCGTCCGCCCCCGAGGCGAGCGCGAACCACGGCAGGTAGCGGCGCACCGGCGCATCGAGCTCCACCAGCCCCATCTCGACCAGCTGCATCACCGCAGTCGCCGTGAACGGCTTCGTCGTCGAGCCCACCTGGAAGAGCGTCTCCGCCGTCACCGGCAGCGGGTGGTCGACGTTCGTCACGCCGACGCCGCCCGCGTAGGCCGTCCCTTCGAACAGCACGCCGATGGCCGCACCCGGCACCTCCAGCCGCCCGCACTCCGCCTCCGCGGCGGCGAGCAGCTCGGCCGGCAGCGGCCGGGTCTCCACCGTCAGGGCTCCGCCGGCGTGAGTGCGAACACCGGGTGGCGCTCCGCCTCCTCGATGAACCGCTCCACCGGGTCGGTGTGCTTCGCATCGAAATACGGCCGCGTGATCGCCACCCGCTCGGCATACCGCTTCAGCACCGGGCCGGCTTCCGCAGCGCTCACTTCCCGCGCCCGCACCCGCTCCGAGCGCCGGCCCCGCCGCAGCTCGCACACCCCGGCGGCGCGCAGGTTCTTCACCCAGGCGCGCTCCCCATAGGGCGAAACGAGCCAGCGCTGCTCACCTTCGATGATCAGCGTCACCGGCGTCGACATCGGCGTGCCGCTCTTGCGCCCGGCCACCACCAGCAGCCGCGTGTTCCTTTCGCCGAGCCCGAGCGCGAGCCCTGCCCGCACGAGCGCATTCGCTGCGCGGCGTCCCGCGCCCATCCAAAACATCCGCGCCATGGCTCACCATGGTACCGGATGGTGCGAGGCCCCCGCTCCGCTCCCTCGATAGCGGAACGGGGGCCCCAGCAGGGGGGTTCTCAATAAGGTCTGAAGCGTCAGGCCTTATCGAGCCAAAAGTAGGGGAGCTCCTCGGTCGGCGCGCCGTAGGAGCCCGGCACCGTCTGAACGCCGATGTTCTTCACCCACTCCTGGTAGCCGGTCCAGCCGGTCCCGGCGCCCATGTTCTGCGGGATGTACCACATCTTCGCGGCGTTCTTCCGCTGGATCTCGAAGAAGATCTCCTTCCGCTTCGCCGGGTCGAGCTCGCGCTGCTGCTGCTTCGCCAGCTGCTCCAGCTCCGGGTCCTTCACCTTGCTGTGGTTCAGCGGGTTGTCCGTGAAGAAGCGGATCGGGTAGCTGCCCGCCTCCGGGAACGGCGTCTCGTAGCCGAACGCAATCCCCGTGAAGTTCCCCGTGAACGTCTGCGTGATGTACTTCGACGAGTAGTCCTGCACGTCCGTCGTCGTCTTGATGCCGATGGCGTTCAGGTACTGGATGTTCGCCTCCGCCACGGCGTTGAAGGCCGAGCCGTACCGGTTCGCCGTGTACTGGTACACCGTGCTGAAGCCGTCCGGGTAGCCTGCAGCTGCGAGCAGCTTCTTCGCCTCCGCCGGGTCGTACTTGAAATACTTCGAGGTCTCCCCCTGCGCGCTCGAGAGCGGGTCCAGCCAGAACCGCTCCAGCCCCGCCGGGATCAGGTTGTTCCACCGCTCCGAGACCGCCAGCCCCGCGTCCTTCAGCTTCTTCACGTTGTACGCCAGGTCCAGCAGCGCCGCGCGGTCCGTGCTCATCGAGATCGCCTGCCGCACCCGCGGGTCCTTGTTCCACGGCGAATCCGGGTTCGAATCCATGTAGAAGAACGAGAGCAGCTGCGAGACCTCGCCGTACAGCTGCACCTTCGGCAGCGCATTCTTCACGTTCACCAGGTCTTCAGCATTCAGCCCGGAGATATCCGTGTTCCCCGCCTGGAACTGCGCCAGCCGGTTCGCGTACTCCGGGATGATCGCGATCTCCACGCCGTCCATCAGCGGGAAGCCGCTGAAGTGCCAGTTCGGGTTCTTCGCGAACTTGAAGCCGACCGACGGCGTGTAGCTCTGCAGCACCCACGGGCCGGAGCCGATCGCCACCTTCGTCGGGTCGAACCCGCCGCTCCCGCCGGCCGCCTCCTTCGGCATCACCCAGAACAGGTTCGCATCGGCGAACACGTCGAGGAACGCCGCGTTCGGCTCCTTCAGCTTGAAGACCACCGTCGAAGCGTCCGGCGTCTCCATCCTGTCGACGAACGCCACCTGCGAGCGGTTCGCCGACGTCTCGGCCGTCATCTTCCCCCACGAGAAGGTGATGTCCTCCGTGGTAATCGCCCGGCCGTTCACCGGCGCCACGTTGTGGAACTTCAGATTCGGCTTCAGCTTCACCGTCCACGTCAGCCCGTCCGGGCTCGCCTCCGCCGATTGCGCGAGGTCGCCCACCGGCCGCAGGTCGGCCTGCTTCACCCCGATGCCCGTGTTGTACCGGAAGAGCCGGCTGTAGACGTAGGCCGCGAACCCCTTCGTCAGGAACGAAAGGTTGCCGTACGGGTCGATCGAGGGCGGGTCGCCCGTCGAGTCCACCTTCAGAATGCCGCCCCGCTTCGCGTTCGCGTACGGGTCGCTCGGCGTCGGTGTCGCCGCCGGCGCGCTCGTCGCGGTCGCCCCGCCCGCCGTCGGCGTTGCGCCGCCATCGTCGTCGTCATCGTCGCCGCAGCCCACGAGCGCAAGCCCCGCGGCACCGGCAGCAGCGCCCGTTGCGGCCCCGAGGAAGCGCCGCCGGCTGCGCCGCTCCCTCCAGAACCTGTCCCAGTACTCCGACAATGCAACTACCCCCTTGCTACGCGCCTGTTTAGCCATCGACGTCGTTGATGCGTCGTATAGGCCATGCGCAACGATGCCGGAATCCTGAGGCCGCGCTCAGCCCCTGTCAATGCTTCGTTCGACAGCGTCGAATACTTCGCCCGCGCACCTCGCCCGGCCGCTGCCCCCGGGCCTGCTACCATCCCCCCGTGCCCGGCTTCGTCGATGCCCACACCCACCTCTTCCCGCCCGCGCAGGTCGCCCGGCGGGCCGAACTCGCCGGCTCCGAGCCCGCCTTCGCGGAGATGTACGCCGACCCCGCGGCGAAGCTCGCCGATGCCCCAGCCCTCCGCGCCGCCCTCGGCCGCGCCGGCATCGACCGCGCCGTCGCCGCCGGCTTCGCCTTCCAGGCGCCGGCCCGCCTGGCCGAGCAGGCCGAATACCTGCTCGCCGCCGCCGCCGAGGCCCCCGGCGTCATCGCCCCCCTCCCCTGCCTCAACCCCGCCGCGCCCGGCTGGGAGCGCGACGCCGCCCGCTGGCTCGCCGCCGGCGCCCGCGGCTTCGGCGAACTCCGCCCCGGCAACCAGGGCTGGGACCCGCTCGGCCCCGAGAGCCTCCGCCTCGCGCACCTCGCCGCCGAGGCCGGCGCCGTCCTCCTCTGGCACGTCTCCGAACCCGTCGGCCACGCCTACCCCGGCAAGCGCGGCGGCATCGCCCCCGCCGACCTCATCGAGCTCGCCGCCCGCGTCCCCGCCGCCCGGATGGTCGCCGCCCACCTCGGCGGCGGCATCTCCTTCTACCTCCAAATGCCCGAAGTTCGGCAGGCTATCGGAAATATCTATTTCGATACCGCGGCCGTGTCATTGCTGTATGATGAAGGGAGCGTCGCGCGCCTCGTCGCCCTCGCCGGCCCGGAGCGCGTGCTCTTCGGCTCCGATTTCCCGTTGCTCGCCCCGGGGCGCCAGCTCCAGCGCATCGCCGCGGAACTCCCGCCCGATGCCGTCGCCCGGGTGTGCGGCGGGAATGCGCTATCTCTCTTCTTTGGAACCGCCACACCATGAGCGAAGCCTCCCAACAGGAACACGTCCGGCTCTTCGTCGCCTGCGAAGTCCCGGACGACGTCAAGGACGCCATCCGCACCGTCATCGATGACCTCCGCGCCCGCTCCGGCAACGCCGTCCGCTGGGTCCGCCCCGAAGGCGTCCACATCACCCTCAAATTCCTCGGCGAAGTCCCGACCCGCAAACTCCCCCACGTCAAGCTCGCCATCCAGGAAGCCGTCGTCGGCCACTCCCCCTTCGAGCTCGAGTTCTCCACCATCGGCACCTTCGGCGGCCGCGAGGGCCTGCGCCTCATGTGGATCGGCGTCGCCGGCGATGTCCTCCGCCTCGAAGCCCTCGTCCGCTCCGTCAACGCCGCCCTCGGCGTCGTCGGCTTCGAACCGGAGCGCCGCCCCTTCCGGCCCCACCTCACCCTCGGCCGCGTCCGCGATGACGTCTCCACCCGCCAGCGCGCCGAGATCGAAGTCGCCGTCGGCAAGACCGAGATCCCGCAAGTCAGCTGGCGCACCGCCCAGGTCTCGCTGATGCGCAGCCGCCTCTCCCCCGCCGGCGCCAGCTACGAAACCGTCGCCAGCTTCCCCCTCCGCGTCGTCCAGCAGCCCGTCTGAGCCGGCGCTACCCCACGAGCCGCGGCTCGAGCACCACCACCGTCAGGTCCGCCGGCAGCCCGCTCCGCGTCAGCTGCAGCTTCGGCTGCGGCTCCGGCTTCGTCCCGGTCTCCTTCAGGAACTTCTCCAGCGGGTCCAGCTCCAGCGTCTCTGGCCCCACCCGGTAGTGCATCGGGATCGCCACCCGCGGCTCGATCCGCGTCATCACGTCCGCCGCCGCCACCGCCGAGAGCGAACCATCGCCCCCCACCGGCAGCAGCAGCACGTCGACGTCCTTCAGCTCTGCCAGGTTCGCCGTCGCCGGCAGCCCGAGGTGCCCCACCCGGATGCCGTCCAGCTCCACCACGAAGCTCACCGTCCGGCTGCCGTCCGCCCGCGTCATCGCCGTCGCCGTCACCAGCACGCCGCCGATTTCGTACTCCCCCGGCGCATCGAGCACCATCGGCTCGCCGGCCACCAGCTCCCGCGCGCCGTAGCGCCGGTCGCCCGGGCAGCTCAGCGTCACGATCTCCGCCTGCTGCTTCCCGAGCGCGAACCCCGAATCCGGCGGCACCGGGTCCATCAGCACCGTGCCGTCGCGCCCCTTCAGGCGAAAGCAGGTCCGGCCGAGGAACGTAATCTCGAGCGCCACGACCCCATCCTACCCCGGCAGCCCGCCACGAGGAAGATTCGGCGAACCCGGCTGATCAGTTCCCGTCGCGCACCAGCAGGATGCCCGCCGCCGCCCCGCCCGTCCCCAGCGCCGTCACGAGCGCGCAATCCACCTTCGCCTGCTTCGCCGCCTTCACGAACGCCAGCTCCAGCCCCTCGATCGGCGTGCTCAGCCCCGCCACCGGCCACACCTCGCCCCGCGCCATCGCCTCAAGCGCCAGCGCCGCCGCGGCCGGGCCGCCCGCCGCCAGCAGCTGCCCCAGCGTCCCCGCCGGCGCCGTCACATCCGCGAAGTACGCATGCCGCCCGAACGTCCGCAGCGCCCCGAAGCCGTCCGCCGCGTCCGCCTCCGGCCGCCCGTCGGCGCACGAAACGAACAGGTCGACCTGGTTCTGCAGATACCCCGCGTCCGCGAGCACCGCCTGCATCAGCCGCCCCGCTTCGTTCGCGCCGGGAAGCGCCGTCGGCTCGGCTGCCGGGTCGAACACCTCCGCCGCGCCCGCGATGCGCGCCGCGATCGCCGCCCCGCGCCCCCGCGCATGCGCCTCCGATTCGATGACGAGGAAGGCCGCGCCCTCGGCGGGCACCATCCCGGCGTGCTCCCGGTCGAACGGCAGCGCCCGGGCCGCGCTCATGCCCCGCAGGTGCTCCAGCAGCGGCCGCTGCAGCGCCTGCGCCGCTCCCGCGATGACGATGTCCGCTTCGCCGCGCGCCACGAGCCGCGCCGCCTGCACCACGGCCGCCAGCCCGCTCGCCTCACCCCCGGCGACCGCTGCCACCGGCCCGCGCACGCCGAGCACCCGCGCGATGAGCTGGCCGTACGGCGCGAAGATCCCCGGCTGCCCCGGCGCCCGCATCGGCAGCCCCTCGGCGACGCCGAACCGCCGCGCATCGCCCGCTCCCGCGCCCAGCCCCGCCGCGTCGAGCGCGCGCAGCGCCGCGTCGAGCGCCAGCAGCGAGCCGCGGTCGAGGAAATGCACGACGTTCCGCGGGATGCCGGGGTGCGGCCGGAACTCGTCGCCGAACCCGATGCCGGGCAGCGCCTCGCCCTCGTCGCCGGGCGCGAACGCTCCCGCCGCCGGCTCGGCCGCCAGCAGCCGCTCCCACACGCCGCCGCCGCCCGCTGCCGCGGCCGTCAGCCCGAACCCGGTGACGACCGGGCGGATCACCGCTGGGTCGGCCCCGTCAGCCAGCTAGTCCAGCTCCTCATCGAGGAATTCGTCGTCTTCCTGCCGGCGGCGCCAGAACATGATCGCCCCGGCCAGGGCGCCCAGCAGCGCAAGAATCCCGAGCACCTTCTTCATGGCGGAGTACCTCCTTGGCCTGCTCACGCCGCTCCCCGGGGGAGACGCGCCCACCGGCCCGCGTCAAGTATAGGCGGCCCCCGCCGGTTGGGACTATCCGGCCCCCGCCCGGAGCGATTCCAGCTCGAGAACCAGTTCGAACCCGGACCCCGCATCGCCCTGTCCCGCCCGTCAGCTTGAATCGCGTCTCACCCGGCGCGAAACTGAGAAGCGGATGAAGTCCTCCCGCCCCACGAGCGAACTCCTCGAGCTCCTCGCGAGCCGCGGCCTCGCCGCCACCACCCAGCGGCTGGCCCTCCTCGCCGCTGTCCTCGATTCGCACGACCGCCACCTCTCGGCCGAAGACCTCTACCGCGAACTCTCCGAAGAGCTCCCCACCCTCAGCCGCGCCACCGTCTACAACAACCTCGCCGCCCTTGGCGCCGCCGGTCTCATCGAAAAGCTCGAAACCCCCGACGGCTCCCGCTACGGTCCCGTCGCCCGGCCCCACGTCAACCTCGTCTGCACCGCTTGCGGCAGCATCTCCGACGTCCTCGTCGGCGACCCCGACCTCGAAGCGCTCATCGACCGCGCCGCCGCCAGCGGTCAATTCCAGCCCCGCTCCGTCTCCCTCAGCGTCAACGGCCTCTGCAGCCCCTGCGCCGCCGCGGCCGCCGGCTGAGCCGCCCCGCCATCCTGTACCTTCGCCGCGCCCGCGGCTACGCTGGAGCCGCCATGCCTGCCGCCTTCATCTACGACGCGACCCGCACCCCGTGGGGCAAGTTCGGCGGCGCCCTCAAAGACCACGCGGCCAGCGACCTCGCCGCCCTCCTCATCCGCACCCTCGTCCAGCGCAACCGGCTCGACCCGGCCGCCATCGATAACGTCATCCTTGGCCAGGTCCTCCAGGCCGGCGCCGGCCAGCTCCCCTCGCGCCAGGCCCTCATCGCCGCCGGCCTCCCCGAATCGACGCCCTCCACCCTCGTCAACAAGGTCTGCGGCTCCGGCATGCGCGCCGTCACCCTCGCCGCCTCCCTCATCCAGCTCGGCGAGGCCGACCTCGTCCTCGCCGGCGGCATGGAATCCATGTCCAACGTCCCCTACTACGACGTCCACACCCGCTGGGGCGCCCGCATGGGCAACAAGACGCTCATCGACGGCATGGTCTACGACGGCCTCTGGTGCGCGTTCGACGATGTCCACATGGCGAACCAGGCCGACGACATGGCTGCCCGCCGCGAAGTCTCCCGCGAAGAGATGGACGAATGGTCCGTCCGCAGCCAGAAGCGCTGGGGCGCCGCCTTCGAAGCCGGCCACTTCGAGCGCGAAATCACGCCCGTGCCGAACCGGCGCGACCCCAACCACATCGCCCTCGCCCGCGACGAAAGCCCGCGCCCGAACTCCACCGTCGAACGCCTCGGCCGCATCCCCACCGTCTACGGCACCCGCGCCATCACCGCCGGCAACGCCCCCGGCACGAACGACGGCGCCGCCGTCCTCCTCCTCGGCTCCGAAGAAGCCGGCCGCCGCCACGGGCTCACCCCCCTCGCCCGCATCGCCGGCTGGGCCGAATCGGCCACCCGGCCCGCCGAGTACCCCGTCGCCTCGGCGCTCGCCCTCCGCCGCCTCGCCGACAAAACCCGCCTCGCCGTCGACGATTTCGACATCATCGAAGTCAACGAAGCCTTCGCCTGCGTTCCGCTCATCTGCGGCCGCGAACTCCACTGGGACGCCGACCGCGTCAACCGCTGGGGCGGCTCCGTCGCCATGGGCCACCCGATCGGCGCGACCGGCGCCCGTCTCGTGCTCACCAGCGCCTACCAGCTGCAGGAAGCCGGCGCGCGCTACGCCGCCGCCGCCATCTGCTCCGGCACCGGGCAGGGCGACGCCATCCTGCTCGAACGCCCCTGAAAGCAGCCGCCGTCCCGCGCCGGCCGGGCGCTCAGCCGGCGCCCGCCTCCATCCGCTCGCCGAACGCCGCCTCCATCAGCCGCTGGAGCGCCTCCAGCTGCCGCACCGGGCCGGGCGCGCCGGGCGCCATCAGCTGCACGAACCGCGCGCCCCAGTAGAACGAATAAAGCGCCTGCGCCAGCGCCTCGATGTCCCAGCCCTCGAGCCGGTCGCCGAAATCCCGCTTCAGGAGGAAGGCCACCGCCCGCAAGATCCGTCCCAGCTCCTCGCCGAATTCGTTCAGCAGCGCCGCATCCTCGTCCCGCACCGCCACCAGCGCCCGCTCGAACAGCAGCCGCGTATCGAGGTCCGCCCCCGGCAGCTCGAGCGCCGCGAACGTCGCCCGCGAAAGCTCCGCGAAGCCCGTCTCCACCTGCTCCGGGTGCTCCCACGCGGCTTTCACCGCCTCCGCCGGCCCCGCCATCCCTTCGCGCGCCAGCTCTTCCTTGCTCGCGAAATACCGGTAAATCGCGCCCGGCGAAATGCCCGCCTCCTGCGCGATCTCGGCCATCGTCGCCGCCGCGATGCCCTTCTGCGAAAACACCCGCGCGGCGGCTTCGAGGATGCTCCGCCGCCGCGCCTCCAGGTGTGCCTGCGAAACTTTCGCCATCCGTGTCCCTGCCCCCGCCGGCTCAGTTCGCCTTCGCCAGGTCCGGGAGCACCTGCAGTTTAGCGCGGGCGCGCTTCAGCGCACGCTCCAGCTTCTCCACGCGCAGCAGCCGCTCCAGCGTCATCCGCTGCGCAATCTCCCGCTCGAACGCCTCCAGCTCGCGCTGCCGCGCCACCATCAGTTCGTACAGCATCGTCCTGCCCTCCACGACAGTCTGTGAACGTTCGTTCACTGAATGAATAGTCGTTCATTTATGCCGGGACGTCAAGGCCCTCCCCGGCCCTAATCGTGAAATTTCCGCACCGATTCCCCGCCCCGCCCTGTGCGATACTCCCCATCCCATGCGCTTCGCGCTCCGGGCAGCCGCGCTCCTCCTCGTCGCCGCTTGCCTCGCTGGCGGCCGGCCCGCGCCTGCCCCCGCGCGCGCCGGCCCCGGCGAACCGCCGTACCCGGCTGCGTCGCCGGCCTTCACCGAAACCCGCCTCGCCTTCCTCCTCCCCGGCCCGGCCGGCCCGCTCGTCCTCGAAATCGCCGCCATCGCCCCCGCCGGCGCCGCCGCCGACCCGGCCGCGCTCGCCGCCATCCTCCTCGCCGCGAACCCGGGCGCCGTGCCCCTCGCTCCGCGCGAAGCCTCCGCCGCCTACGTCCTCGGGGATGAGCGGGGCGGCGTCCGCTGGCGCGTCCCCGTCGTCCCGTGGCGGTACAACCCTGCCAACGCGACCCCCTTCCTCGACCCCAAGGCCGCCCTCGAAGCCGTCAGCCTCGGCGCCGACGGCTGGCGCTTCGCCGGCGGCACTCCCGTCCAGTTCGTCTACGACGGCGAAACCGCCACCCCCACCGGCTGCCGCGGCGACCCCCGCGTGACCGGCTACGCGCCCGACGGCGAGAACGTCGTCGGCTGGGGGCCGATCCCGGGCGGCTACCTGGGCTACGCCTGCTGGGTCTCCTCCCCCTTCCTGGTCCAGGGCACCCCGTTCTTCGAACTCGTCGAGTTCGATATCGTCCTCCGCCCCGATTTCCAGTACACGCCGGAGCTCCTCCGCGCCCTCGCCCTGCACGAATTCGGCCACGCCCTCGGCCTCGGCCACAGCGACCGCTGCCCCGGCGCCGCGATGTGCGGCGGCCCCGCCTCGCTCGACAACATCGAGCCCCAGGCCGACGACATCGCCGGCCTCATCGCCCTCTACGGCCGGGCCGGGCCGGCACCCCTCCCGCCCCGCGCCCTCCTCCCGCTCGTGGCCCGCGATTGAGCGCCGCCCCGGCGCTACACTCCCCCGCATGACCATCGTCCAGGTCGATCACTGGCTGCGGCTGGCCGCCCTCGCCCCCTCCCCGCTCAACACCCAGCCGTGGCGCTTCCGCGTCACGCCCGCCGCCATCGAGCTGTTCGGCGACCCGGCCCGCGCCCTGCCCGTCGCCGACCCCGACGGCCGCGAACGCACCATCGCCTGCGGCTGCGCTCTCCTCAACCTCCGCGCCGCCGGGGCCGCCGCCGGCTGCGAAGAGCAGGTCGCGCTCCTGCCCGACCCGGCCCGCGAGGGGCTCCTCGCCCGCGCCGTCCTCGCCGAAGGCCCGCCCGATGCCGCGCTCGCCGCCCTCGCGCCCGCGATCGAGCGCCGCTGGACCACCCGCCGCGCCCTTCGCGCCGAACCCCTCCCACCCGGCCTCCTCCCCGCCCTCGCCGCTGAAGCTGCAGCGGAAGGCGCCGAACTCCTGCCGCTCGAAGGCCGCGCCGCCCGCCAGCTGTTCGCCGACCTCTGCGCCGAGGCCGACCGCCTCCAGCACCACGACCCCGCCTGGCGGCACGAGGTCGCCCGCTGGATCCACCCCGGCCGCGCGAACGACGGCCTCCCCGCATCCCGGCTCGGCGGCCGCGCCCTCCGCTTCCTCGTCGACCGCTTCGATTTCGGCGGCACCTCCGCCTCCCGCGACGAGGTCTACATCCTCCACGCGCCGGCGGTGCTCCTCCTCGCGTCCCCCGGCGACGAGCCGCGCGACTGGCTCCGCGCCGGCCAGGCGCTCGAGCGCATCCTCCTCCGCGCCGCGCTCGACGGCATCCAGGCCGGCTACCTCCAGCAGCCGCTCCAGGTGCCCGACCTCCGCGAGCGGGTCGCCGCCGCCTTCTGCCCCCGCCGCTGGCCGCAGGTCTGCCTCCGGCTCGGCCGCCCGGTCGAGGACCCCCCGCCCCGGCGGCGCCGCCCCGTCGCCGAATTCGTCGAGTTCGCTCCCGCCTGAGCCTACCAGCGCCCCGCGTACGGTCCGCCGCCCGCCAGCCACTCCCCGATGCGCCGCGCGCAGCCGGGGTCGATGTCCCCCGGCAGCCCGCCGCAGGCGAACCACCGCACCTCCGCAATCTCCCCGTTCGGCGCCGGCGCCTCCCACGCGAATTGTTCGCTGCCGAACACCGCGATGTAGTCCTCTTTCGCGTCCGAGAAGTCGGCGTACACCCCGAGCAGCCGCGCCTCCTCCAGCACGGCTCCTGCCTCCTCCCGCGCCTCGCGGCGGGCCGCCTCCTCCAGCGTCTCCCCCTTGTCGACGCCCCCGCCCGGCAGGAACCACCCCTCCCGGTAGCTGTGCCGCACGAGCAGCACCTCCCCCTCCCGCACGAGGATGACCCGCGCACCGATCGTCACCGGGTGGAACAGCCGCCAGCGCAGCCGCTCGCCCTCCCACATCCCCCGGCGGGCCAGCCCCTCCGCGCGCGTCCGCAGCCGCTGCCACATGGCCATCAGCCTACGCGCTCCCGCGCCTGCGGCGAACCGCCCCCGCTGCTACACTCGAAGCTGCCGGGCGACTGGCGTCACGCGGAGCACCGCGGGGGAGCCCGGCCTCGCGCATGGCCGCTCGCCTGGGCCGGCGGGCCGCACCGCACCCGCCGCAGACCACCCTTCCCAAGGAGCTCTGCCCCATGCGCGCCCTCCTCGGCGTCTACGATAAGACCGGCATCGAAGCCTTCGCCCGCGGCCTCGCCGACCTCGGCTGGGAGCTCGTCTCCACCGGCGGCACCTTCGCGGCCCTCCAGGCCGCCGGCCTCCCCGTCCGCAAGGTCGAAGACCTCACCGGCTTCCCCGAAATGCTCGACGGCCGCGTGAAGACCCTCCACCCGGCCGTCCACGCCGGCATCCTCGCCCGGCGCGACCTCCCCGCCCACATGGCCGCCCTCGAAGCCCACGGCATCGGCCCCATCGATCTCGTCGCCTGCAACCTCTACCCCTTCTACGCGACCGTCACCCGCCCTGGCGGTGTCGCCTTCGAAGAGGCCATCGAGAACATCGACATCGGCGGCCCCACCCTCCTCCGCGCCGCCGCCAAGAACCACGAGGCCGTCCTCCCGGTGGTCGACCCCGCCGATTACGCCCGCGTCCTCGAAGCGCTCAGCGCCGGCGCCGCCGGGCCGGACCTCCGCCGCGAACTCGCCTGGAAGGCCTTCGCCCACGTCGCCGCCTACGACAGCGCCGTCGCCGAGTGGCTCTGGAGCCAGCAGCACCCCGGCGACTTCCCGCCGCGCCTCACCATGCCGCTCGAACTCGCCCAGCCCCTCCGTTACGGCGAAAACCCCCACCAGCGCGCCGCCTTCTACCTCGACCGCTCCCTCGCCGCCCACGGCCGCGGCGGCATCGCCACCGCCATCCAGCACCACGGCAAAGAGATGTCCTACAACAACTACCTCGATGCCGATGCCGCCTGGAACTGCGTGAACGACATCCCCACGCCCGCCTGCGTCATCGTCAAGCACACGAACCCCTGCGGCGCCGCCACCCGCGACGACCTCTGCGAAGCCTACCGCCTCGCCGTCCGCGCCGACGCCACCAGCGCCTTCGGCGGCATCGTCGCCTTCAACCGCCCCGTCGATGAAGCCCTCGCGCGCGAAATCCGCGAATTCCGCAGCCCGAACGACGGCGAAACCCGCATGTTCTACGAAATCGTCATCGCCCCGGGCTACACCCCCGAAGGCCTCGCCACCCTCAAAGGCAAGTCCAAGGACCTCCGCATCCTCGAAGCCCGGCCCCTCGCTGCGGGCGGACTCGCCCTCCGCCAGGTGGGCGGCGGCTGGCTCCTCCAGGACCCCGACGACCTCCCCGCCGAGCGCATCGACTTCCGCGTCGTCACCGAACGCCAGCCCACTCCGCAGCAGCTCGACGACCTCCGGTTCGCCTGGCGCATCGTCAAACACGTGAAGAGCAACGCCATCGTCATCGCGAAGGACGGCCGCCTCCTCGGCATGGGCAGCGGCCAGCCGAACCGCGTCAAGAGCGTCGAAATCGCGATGGAGAAGGCCGGCGAGGAGGTGCGCGGCGCGGTCCTCGCCTCCGACGCCTTCTTCCCCTTCGCCTGGAACGACAGCATCGAAAAGGCCTGCCAGGCCGGCATCGCGGCCATCGCCCACCCCGGCGGCGCCCTCCGCGACCAGGACGGCATCGACTGCTGCAACCAGTACGGCGTCGCCATGGTCTTCACCGGCATCCGCCACTTCCGCCACTGAGCCCCGGGCGGAAACGCGCGGTAAAGGCGAGCGGGCCGCGCCCGCGCGGCCGGATCAACACCCCGCGCGTCCCCTGCGTACTACCGTGCAGCTTCGCACGCAGGAGACGCAGGCCATGTCCGAATCCCCTTCCATCATCGTCCGCGGAGGCCAGAGCCGCCGCGCCTTCCTCCGCTCCGCCGGGGCCGTCGCCGTGTTCGGCGGCGCGTTCCTCGTGGTCGGCTGCAGCGATGACGACAAGAAGGCGATGCCGACCCCCGTGCCCACCCGGCCCGGGCAGGCGAAGCTCTACGACCGGCTCGGCGGCAAGCCCGCCATCACGGCCGTCGTCGATGCCTTCGTCGCCAACGTCGCCGCCGACGCCCGCATCAACCGGTTCTTCGCGAACACCGATATCCCCACCCTCAAGATGCACCTCGTCAACCAGATCGGCGAGGCGACCGGCGGGCCCGAGAAGTACACCGGCCGCGATATGAAGACGGCCCACGCCGGCCTCATGATCACGAAGGCCGATTTCGACGCTCTCGTCGAAGACCTCGTCAAAGCGCTCGACCAGTTCAAGGTCCCGGCGCAGGAGAAACAGGAGCTCCTCGGCCTCCTCGGCCCCATGGAGAAGGACATCGTCACCGCCTGACCGCAGCTCAGCTCCCCCTGGCCCCGGCGAGGCGCTCCAGCAGCAGCAGCGCGGCGCGCTTCGCCGGGCTTCCCCGCTCCGCCTGCGGCCCCACGCACGAGGGGCAGCCGCGCTCGCAGCCGCAGCCTGCCACCGCATCGCGCGCCGCCCGAAGCAGCCGCTCCCGCGCTTCGAAGACCCGCTCCGCCAGCCCGATGCCGCCCGGCACCATGTCGTACAGGTACACCGTCGGCGCGCCGGTCGAAGGCGACCGCACCTGCGCATCCGCTCCCAGGTCGCGCGGGTCGCACAGGCAGAACACCGGCGCGAGGTTCCGCAGCACGTGCGCCAGCCCCTCCAGCCCGAGCGCCAGCTCGTCCCGCCGCAGCCCCGCGGCGGCGCCCTCCCCGAGCGTCAGCCATGCCGCCGCCGTGTGCATCGTTTCCTCCGGGATCGCGATCTGCCCCCAGCCCACGTTCTCGTGCGTGTGCAGCTTCACCTTCTTGAAAATCGTGGCGAGGAACGTAATCGCCGCCTCGCCGAGCTCCCACGCGCTGTCCCCGCCCGCCGGCGCCTCCCGCTCCCGCTCCAGCACCTTCAGGTCCACCGCCAGCTGCGCATCGGTGTAGTAGTCCACCGAGACCGCCCGGACGTACGCCTTCTTGTCGTCCCAGTCCAGGTGCTCCACCTGGTACTGCTGCCCCCGGTGCAGGTAAATCGCGTCTTCGTGGATGAGCAGCGGCGCGCTCGGCCGGTCGCACTCCCCGATGACCCGCGGCTTCGGTCCCTGCTCGATGATCACGAAGTTGTCCGTGCTCGCCGTCCGGAGGCTCACCTCCTCCGCCGGGTACGCTTCCGACATCCAGTAGTAGCGGCCGTTCGCCAGCTGGAGCACGCCCTCCTCGACGAGGATGTCCAGCATCACCTCCCCGTGCGCGCCGAACGGCTCCCCGTTCGCGAACGGCAGCTCGAAGGCCGCGCACTTCAGGTGGCTCGCGAGGATGTACGGGTTGTCCGGGTCGATCGCCGCGCCCTCCACGCCCTGCTCGAAGATGAACTCCGGGTGCTGCGCCACGTACTGGTCGAGCGGGTTCGACGAAGCGACGAGCACCGCAAGCGAACTCTCCCGCGCGCGGCCCGCCCGGCCGAACTGCTGCCAGAGGCTCGCCAGCGAACCCGGGTAGCCCGTCACGACGCTCGCCCCCAGCCCGCCGATGTCGATGCCCAGCTCCAGCGCGTTCGTCGCCACCACCCCGCGCACCGTCCCCTCCCGAAGCCCCCGCTCGATCGCCCGCCGCTCGTTCGGCAGGTAGCCGCCCCGGTAGCCCGCCACCCGCTCCGGGTCGCCCGGCTTCTCCCGCAGCGCCTCCCGCAGGTACGTCAGCAGCAGCTCGACCCGCACCCGGCTCGGCGCGAACACGATTGTCTGGACGCCGGAGCGGATCAGCT
Source organism: Tepidiforma sp. (assembly GCF_026419595.1). Classification (NCBI taxonomy): domain Bacteria; kingdom Bacillati; phylum Chloroflexota; class Tepidiformia; order Tepidiformales; family Tepidiformaceae; genus Tepidiforma; species Tepidiforma sp. Next base: position 117,161 of record NZ_JANZZD010000004.1, read on the forward strand.
GCGCCGCGATGTCCCGCGCCGACTTCAGCGACGATTGCCGGATGCCCAGCTCCCGGTTCACCACCGGCGGGTTGTGCACGACGACGATCCGCTCCCCACGCGGCGCGCCGCTCTCGCTGATCACCTCCACGCTATCGCCGATGAGCCGCTCCGCCAGCTCGCCCGGGTTCGCAATCGTCGCCGAGCAGAGGATGAACGCCGGGTCGCTCCCGTAGAACTGGCAGATGCGCCGCAGCCGCCGGATCACGTTCGCCACGTGGCTGCCGAACACCCCCCGGTAGGTGTGCAGCTCATCGATGACCACGAACTCGAGGCTCTCGAACAGCTGCACCCACTTCGTGTGGTGCGGCAGGATCGCCGTGTGCAGCATGTCCGGGTTCGTCAGCACGATGTGCCCCGCCTGCCGCACCGCCCGCCGCGCGTCCGCCGGCGTGTCCCCGTCGTAGGTGAACGTCCCGATCTCCCCGCCGAGGTCGCCGATCAGCCCGTGCAGCTCGTCCAGCTGGTCCTGCGCCAGCGCCTTCGTCGGGAACAGGTAGAGCGCCCGCGCCGAGCGGTCCTTCAGCACCCGGTCCAGCACCGGCGCGTTGTAGCAGAGCGTCTTGCCGCTCGCCGTCGGAGTCACGACCACGGCATTGCGGCCCGCCATCGCCGCCGCGATGGCCCGCGCCTGGTGGGTGTACGGCTGGCGGATGCCGCGCCGCCCGAGCACGTCGATGAGCCGCGGGTCCAGCCCCTCCGGCCACTCACCGAACCGCGCGGGCTCCTCCTCCAGCCGCCGGACCCACGTCTCCGTCTCCTTCTGCCGCAGCTCCGTCACCAGCCGCTCGGCGACGAGCGCCGGCGGCACCGGGCGGACGGCAGGAACCGGGTAGCTCGGCGGCGGCTTCGCCATCGCGGGCCCTCCATCGCACAGATGTTCGCATTCTGACGGCCCGCCGGCCCCGGCGCAAGGTGCCGGACCGCCGACGCCGGCCGCGCGTCAACACCTGACGCCTCCCGGCGCGAAACTCCGGCGCCAATCCCTCGCACAGGAGCGGACCATGCCGCGCCCCCGCTATCTGCTCGCCCTCGCCGGGCTCCTCCTCGCCGGCTTCGCCGCCGCGCTCGTCAGCGCCCCCCGCGATGCCGGGAGCCAGGTCTTCACGCCCCGCGCCGTCGTGCCGATGGTCGCCCGCGACGAAGGCGCGCCGCCCCCGCCGCCCCCGGCCACCCCGACCCCGTTCGCGCCGAACGCGACGCCCACCGCCGCCCAGCCCACCCCGACCCCGCGTCCCCCGACCGCCACCCCGACGCCCGCTCCCTCCGGCCTCCGCCTCCAGGGCGTCAACTGGTACATCGATGAAGACATCGATTTCCTGTACGTCCTCGGCATTGTGGTGAATGGCCTGAGCACACCGGTGGAGTTCGTCGAGGTTTCGGCGCGGTTCTACAGCGCGTCAGGTCAGCTGCTCGCCACGGACTGGAGCTTCGCGGATGTCACGATCATCCCCGCTGGGGGGAGTTCTTCCTTCGGGCTCATCCTCATCGACCCGCCCGCGGGGATCACCCGCGTCGAGGTGGATATCACTGACTACGACATCTCGCGCCGGACTCCCATCACCGGGCTCCAGGTAACGGTCACCAACATCTACCGCGACTCGCTCGGCTGGCTGCATGTCGTCGGCACGGTGCGGAACACGTCGTCGACCTCCTACCGCTTCGTCAGCCTGTACGCCGCCTTTGTCGACCCGCTCGGCCGAGTCATCCGGCGAGATGTCGACGTTTCCACCCCCAGTGACCTTGCTCCCGGGCAAGCGGGGACGTTCCAGATGCTCCTCATCGACGCGCCGCCCGGTCTCGAGAATCTCAACCTCCTGATCTGGACCGACGCCATCCGCTGAATCTCGTAGCCCCCTTTCCCCCGCCCAACCCGGTCCGGTGGTACGCTCGTACCACCGGACCGCCCCATGACCGACCAGCTCCCCGACGAACGCCCCCAGCGTCGCCGCGAATACTCCGGGCCCGCCTCCACCCTCGGGCTCGCCGCCCTCGTCATCGCCGTCGTCGGCTTCGCCCTCTGGTGGTTCGAATTCCGCGATGACCCCTCCGCCGGCACGGCCAACTCCGCCGGCGGCCTCGGCGTCATCGCCCTCCCCGATGCCCTCAACCCCACCGGCCAGCCGCCCGCTGCCCGCGAAGGCCGCGCCGCCCCCAACTTCCGCCTCGCGGCCCTCGAGGGCGGCCCCCGCTCCCTCGATGAGTTCCGCGGCAGCTGGGTCCTCCTCAACTTCTGGGCCTCCTGGTGCGGCCCCTGCCGCGCCGAAACCCCCGACCTCCAGGAGTTCCACTCCCGCACGCTCGATCGCGGCATCGCCGTCATCGGCGTCAACCAGCAGGAGGACGCCGCCACCGCCCGCCAGTTCACCGCCCAGTTCGGCGTCACCTACCCCATCCTGCTCGATACCAGCGGCGCCGTCTCCCAGGCCTACCGCACCGGCGTCGGCGGCCTCCCCATGACGGTCCTGGTCGACCCCCAGGGCGTCATCCAGCGCATCTACCTCGGCCGCATCACCTGGGACCAGCTCAGCGAACTGGAGGCGCAGCTCCCGTGAGCGCCAGCCCCCGCGCCGCCTCCGCCTCCACCCTCCAGCCCGGCGGCCTCGACCCCCTCCGCTGGGCCTGGCAGCTCCTCACCAACGTCAAGTTCGCGCTCTTCCTCGTCGGGCTCGCCGGCGTCGCCGGCCTCATCGGCACCATCCTCCCGCAAATGCCGGCGCCGATGATCGGCAACCCGGCCGCCAAATCCGCCTGGCTCGAACTCCAGCGCGAAACCTACGGCCCCGTCACCGGCCTCTTCGATGCCCTCGGCTTCTTCCAGGTCTTCCACACCGCCTGGTTCAACGGCCTCTGGTTCCTGATCATCGTCGCCGTCACCGTCTGCACCGTCTCCCGCCTCCGGCCAACCATCCGCGCCGTCCGCCAGCCCCCGAAGCGCGTCCCCGATGCCTACTTCGAACGCGCCCACCACCGCGCCAGCTTCTCCCACCCCGGCGGCGCCGACGCCGTCGAACGCCTCCTCCGCCAGCGCCGCTACGCCGTCCAGCGCGTCCGCGAAGAGCCCGGCGCCGTCTACCTCTTCGCCGACCGCTACCCCTGGAGCCAGTACGGCACCTTCCTCTCCCACCTCGCCCTCCTCATGATCCTCCTCGGCGGCCTCCTCACCGTCTTCGCCGGCTTCGACCGCACCATGGTCATCGCCGAATCCACGCCCCCTGCGCCCGTCTTCGCCGAAGCCGGCCCCAACCAGCTCTTCATCCGCATGATCGACGCCAACCGCGGCCTCGACGACGACGGCAACATCATCGACTACCACTCCATCATCGACGTCCGCCGCGGCGACGAAACCATCCGCTGCAAGACCACCGTCAACCACCCCTGCCACGCCTTCGGCTACAAGGTCCACCAGGCCGCCTGGTTCGATGACATCGCCCGCCTCCGCATCACCGCACCCAGCGGCCAGGTCATCTTCGACGACATCCTCGACTTCGAAGGCCGCAGCGCCGTCATCCCCGTCCTCCGCGTCGCCGATGCCTCCGGCCGCATCCTCTTCGCCCAGCAGCTCCCCCAGATGGCGACCGACCCCGGCATCGACCCGGCCGACCGCTCTGACGACACCGCCCTCTCCCTCCTCGTCTTTCCGCAGGCGCCCGGCTCCGACCAGCTCGTGAACTACGCCGTTGCCTGGCAGTTCCGCAACGGCCAGATGCTCGTCACCATCACCAGCACCGATTTCGACCCCATCCTCCTCCGCCCCGGCGAGGAGCGCGACGCCGGCCCCTACCGCATCCGCTTCGACGGCGCCGCCACCATCCCCGCGACCACCGTGCTGGATATGCCCGGCGCCACCGGCCCCGAAGGCGCCGTCGTCCAGATGCCCCTCGGCGGCGACGGCCGTCCCTATCTCATGGTCGCCGGCGTCGACCAGCGCAACGTCGTCCTCCAGCAGGGCCAGGCCGTCACCACCTCCGGCGGCTACACCTACCTCTTCCAGGGCCGCGTAGAAGCCTCCGGCGTCAGCGTCCGCCGCGACCCCGGCCACACCTTCATCTGGATCGCCGTCGCCATGGCGATGGTCGGCCTCAGCATCACCTTCTACGTTCCCCGCCGCCGCCTCTGGGTGAAAGTCACGCCCTCCCGCACCTACATGGCCGGCATCGCCGAGAAGACGACCCGCTTCTCGCGCGAACTCCGCCTCATGGGCCGCGACCTCGGCGCCCGCGACGCCCTCCAGCCCGGCGACACCGACCCCGACCGCTGACCGGCCCGCGCGCTCAGGCGCTCCGCGCCGCCCGCCCCGCCACCCACTGCCGGTAGAGCGCCGTGTAGTAGCCGCCCCGCCGCAGCAGCTCCGCGTGCGTTCCGTCCTCCACCACCCGGCCGCCGTCCACCACGAGGATCCGGTCCGCGTGCTCCGCCGTGCTCAGCCGGTGCGCGATCACCACGCTCGTCCGCCCCTCCAACAGCGTCCGCAGCGCCCGCTCCACCTGCTCCTCCGTCTGCGGGTCGAGGCTCGAGGTCGCCTCATCCAGCACGAGCACCGGCGGGTCCGCGAGGAACGCCCGCGCGATCGACACCAGCTGCTTCTCGCCCGCGCTCAGCCGCGACCCCCGGAAGCTCACCATCGTCTCGTAGCCGTTCGGCAGCGACCGGATGAAGCCGTCGATGCCCAGCCGCTCGCACGCCGCCCGCACCTCTGCGTCCGTCGCCCCCGGCCGCCCGAAGAGGATGTTCTCCCGGATCGACCCCGTGAACAGGAACCCCTCCTGCGGCACCATCGTCACCGTCCGCCGCAGGTCCGCCGCCCGCAGCGTCCGCAGGTCGTGCCCCCCGATCCGCACCGTCCCCGCCGTCGGGTCGTACATCCGCGTGATCAGCTTCGCCAGCGTCGATTTCCCCGCGCCCGTCGGCCCCACCAGCACTACGTGCTGCCCCGGTTCGATGCACAGGTCGATGTCGCGCAGCACCGGCCGCGCCGGGTCGTACCCGAACATCACGCCCTGCAGCTCGATCCGCCCCTCCAGCGGCGGCTCCACCCGCGCCGGCCGCTCCGGCTCCGGCACGTCCGGCTCCACCGCAAGCACCCCGAAAATCTTCCCCAGCGCCGCGTTCGCGCTCTGCACCATGTCGAACACCTGCGAGAGGTTCTGGATCGGCTGGAAGATGAATTCGAGGTAGAACACGAACGCCGCCACCGTGCCCACCGTCACCGCATCGCCCGCCACCTGCCGCCCGCCGAAATACAGGATCAGCCCGATGGCGGCGCCCCGCAGGAACTCCACGAACGGGAAGTAGAGCGACGACAGCTTCACCGTGTAGACGTTCGCCTCGAAGTTCCGCTCGTTGATCTCGCCGAACCGCTCCCGGTTCTTCTGCTCCCGCGCGAACGCCTGCACCACCCGCAGCCCGGAGAACGTCTCCTGCATGTGCACCATCACGTCCGCGATCCGCTCCCGCACCCGGTGGTACGCCCGGTCCGAATACACCCGGAAGATCGCCGTCGCGATGATGAGCGGCGGCAGAATCAGCGCCACCGCGAGCGAGAGCCGGACGCTCATCGTCAGCAGGATGATCGAGGCCCCCAGCAGCGTCAGGGTCGATTGGACCACCACGAGGAACCCGTTGTTCAGCACGTCGTTCACGGTGGTCACGTCGCTCGTCATCCGCGCCACCAGCCGGCCCGCGTTCTCCCGCCCGAAGAACGCCAGCGACATCCGCTGGTAGTGCTCGAACAGCCGCATCCGCAGGTCGAACAGGAAGTCCTGCCCCACCCGGTTCACGAGGTACGTGCTCGCCGCCTGGAAGACGTACACCGCCAGCAGCAGCCCGACGAACGCCGCGCAGGCCGCGAAGAGCGCTGCCCGGTCGCCCTTCGCCACGCCCTCGTCCAGCGCCCGCTGGATGGCGATCGGCCGCGCCAGGCTCGCACCCGTGAACGCGACGATCGTCACCGTCGCCAGCGCCAGCATCGGCCAGCGCGGCGCCAGCATCCGCAGCGCCCCCGCCAGCCCGTTCACCCGCGGCGTCGGCCGCTCCTCCGCGCTCACGAGGCCATCGCCTCCAGCTGCCCGAGCACCTCGCGGTAGCGCCGGCTCGTCCGCAGCAGCTCCTCGTGCGTGCCCGTCGCCGCCACCCGCCCCTCGTCTACGAGCACCACCTGGTCCGCCAGCGAAATCGTCGAAAGCCGGTGCGAGATGATGAGCGTCGTCCGCCCCGCCATCACCTCCTTCAGCGCGTTCCGGATCTCCTCCTCCATCCGCGCGTCCACGCTCGAGGTCGCGTCATCGAGGATGAGCACCCGCGGCTCCATCAGGACGGCCCGGGCGATCGCGAGCCGCTGCCGCTGCCCGCCCGAGAGCGAGAATCCCTGCTCGCCCACCACCGTGTCGTAGCCCGCCTCCAGCCGCTCGATGAACTCGTGCGCGTGCGCCAGCTTCGCCGCCCGCTCGATCTGCTCGTCCGTCGCATCCAGCCGCCCGTAGGCGATGTTGTTCCGCACCGTATCGCTGAAGAGGAACGTGTCTTCGAAGACGATGCCGATGCTCCGCCGCAGCTCCCGCAGCCGGAGCGTCCGGATGTCCGCCCCGTCCAGCAGGATCCGCCCGTCGTCGACGTCGTAGAAGCGGGGCAGCAGCCGCGCCACCGTCGACTTGCCGCTGCCCGTCGCCCCAACCAGCGCGACCGACCGCCCCGCCGGGATATCGAGCGAAAACTCCCGCAGCACCGGCAGCCCCGCGCGGTAGCCGAACGTCACCCGGTCGAACACGATGTGGCCGTTCCCCGGCGGCAGCGGCCGCGCGTGGGGCCGCTCCTTCACGCTCGGCTCCTCCTTCAGCACGTTCCACACCCGCGCCGCCGAGACGATCGCCCGCTGCCCCGAGGCGATCATTTCGCCGAGGCTCTGCACCGGCCACGCCAGCATGCCGAGGTACTGCAGCGCCGCCACCAGCGCGCCGAGCGTCATCCGCCCTTCGACCACCAGCCAGCCGCCGTACGCCAGCACCACCAGCTGCCCGAGTCCCGGCAGGAGGAAGAAGAGCGGCCCGTACACGGTCCGCAGCCGCACCACCTCCATCGCATCCCGCCGCACCCGGTCCGCCGCCGCCCGCATCCGCCCGATCTCGTGCTCCTCCCGCCCGAACGCCCGCACGAGCCGCGCCCCGGCAATCGTCTCCTCCGTCACGCTCGCCACGTCCGCGAGGTCCTGCTGCACCCGCTCCGTCCCCGGCTCCAGCCGGTTGAAGAAGCGCACGCTCAGCCACGTCACCACCGGGAAGACCGCCATCGCCAGCACCGCCAGCGAGAGGCTCGTCATCACCAGCAGCACGAACGCCCCGACCGCCATCAGCAGGTACGCCGAGTTGATCGGGATGTTCACGAGGAACGCCTGGATCTCCCGCAGGTCCGCGCTCCCGCGCGACATCAGCTGGCCTGTCGCCGTCCGGTCGTGGTAGTCGAACGAAAGCCGGTTCACCCGGTCGTACAGCTCGAGCCGCAGGTCCGTCTCGATCCGGTAGCTCGTTCGCATCGCCCAGTACCGCCGCGTCCCCGCGCACACCGCCAGCACGGCGGCCACGCCGAGGAAGGCGAGCACGTACTGCGTCAGCCGCGTGAGGTCGCGGTCGACGATGGCGTGGTCGATGGCCAGCCCCACGAGGTACGGCTCCACCAGCCGGAGCAGACCCCAGCTCAGCCCGGCGCCGAAGGCCAGCGCGAGCATCGGCCAGCGCGCGCGCAGGTGACGCAGGATGAGGTCCCTGCCCGCGCGCAGATCTAAGGCTTCCTCGGTCACGGTGCCTCCCGGGGTGAGCGCCGGAGCGGAACACGGCGGCGCCCGCAGGCGCCGCGAAGGCTATCGTCGGTATCGATGGCAACGCCGCGGCGCCCTCGATAGTTAACCGCCGTTCATCGAAAGCCGCCACCCGCCGGGAAAGACCGCCTTCCCCGGTCCCCCGCGCGTCAGCACGACGTCCGCCGCTCACTCCGCCGGGGCGAGCTCCACCTCCCACGGCCCCGCCGCCGTCTCCGCGGGCGCGCCGAGGCTCACGGCCACCGTGCCCATCAGCTCCGAAACGTCGTCCACGTCGATGGCAAGCGTCGTCACCGCGCCGACGATCGCCCCCGTGCCGTCGCGCTGGTAGCCGACGCCCCAGGCGTTCACCGGCACCTGCTTCCCGCCCGGCAGCAGCACCCATCCGACCGGCCCGGGTGCGCCGGGCGCCGGTTCGGCCGCGCCGCTCAGCTCCAGCTGGGCGCGCGTCTTCCCGCCGGGCCCGGCGTCGAACCACAGGCGGAGCGGCACGAACTCGCCCCGCACCGCGCGGATGGCCGCCGGCCCGATGACCGCCGACTCGCCCGGCCGCCCCGCGAGGCCGTTCGCCGCGATGACCGCGCCGAGGTCGACCGCCGTCTCGTGCGCCGGGGCGCCCGCCGGCGCCGGCAGCGCCATGTGCCCGAACACCAGCGTCACCGGGCCATCGACCGGCGGGAAGATGAACCGGAACGGCCCGTCCCCGAGCCGCTCGAGCGCGGCGCCCGGGAAGGTCGCGCCATCCGGCCGCCGCAGCACCGGCACGTCCAGCGGCACCGCGCCCCCGCTGAAGGCGACGACCACCTCGACCTCCGTATTCGAGCGGGCCGCCGAGACGAGCTGCACCTGCACCGCTGCCGGGCCCCGCACTGCGGCCGCCTTCAGCGGCTCCACCCGCAGCAGCCGGTCGACGTCGCCCGGCACCCGCACCGTCAGCCGCCACGGCCCCGTCACGCTCCATGCCGTCCCGTCGGCCGCGTACAGGTCCACCTGCGCGACCTCGAGCACCCGCTCGTGCGCGTCCGTCACTGGCGAGAGTCGCAAGATGAGCGGCGCCGGCTTCCCGCCGGTGAGCGCGCCGCCCGTCGAAGCGGCCAGGGCCGCGAAATCCCCGCGCACCGCGCTCCGCGGGATGGCGAGCGCGGCCGGCGCCTTCCCGCCCGCGGTGCTGCCGCCGGCCTCTGCCTCGAGCCGGACCAGCGTGGCCGTTCCGCTGAAATCCGCCGAGGTGAGCCGCAGCGTGATGCCGCCCGCGGCGGCCTGCCCCTCCTGCGCGTAGGGGAACTCATCCGCCAGCCTCCGCGGCTCCGCATCGCCCCCGCGGAAGGCTCCCAGTGCCGTCGCCGCTGCCGCCGCTGCCACCAGCGCCGCGACCCCCGCGATGACCCATTGCCGACTCGCTGAACGCGCCATCGTCCGCTCCTTTCCACTCGCCGGCGAGCGGGCCGCATGTCGCGAATTCGCCGCCCGGTCCTGCCCCGCACCCTGCGCGAAGCGCGCCGGCGAATACGCCCTATTTTTTCCCGAAGACTTCGCCTGTCAATACATCAGCCGTCGACAATGCTCGGCGAAGCGAACCATCCCGGGGCCGCCCCTACGCCGCCCGGCCGAACCAGCTGAACGCCGCGACCGGCTCGTTGCCGGACACCGGCCGCCGCGCCGGGAACCACAGCGGCGAAAGGATGTTCTCCAGCCGGCTCACCCGCGGCAGCGCCGGCCGCCGCGTCACCCACGCCGGCATCCCGTCTGCGTCCCGCCGCGCCTCTGCCCGCCCCTCCTCGGCGGACCCGCCGCCGCCCGCGGCCTGCTGCCGCTCCCGCTCCGCCCGCACCCGCAGCCCCCACGCCTCCAGCGCCGCCACGATGACCTCCAGCGAGGCGTCCCCCTCGATGTACAGCACCCGCCGCCGCTCCTGCGAAACGACGGTCAGGGGGCTGCTGCCCGGGGCTTCTTCGTCGGCACGGGGGACGGGCTGGAGGTAGCGCATCGTATTCTCGAAGACGGCACCCCGGCCCCGCCCCAACAGGCCCCCGAAAACCGGTTCGGTAACACCCCGGTGGAGCCCCGGAGACACCCCCGCCGCATCGCAAACGCTGGGTAAACCGCCCGCCAACCGCGCGCAAAACGGCCCGCCGCCCGCCGCCAAGTGAACGCCCGTGACCGGCCGGTTACAGCCCCTTCGCCGCCCGCGCGATCTCGGCCGCCAGGTACTCCGGCACCGTGTCGTCGTCGAACAGGAAATGCTGGAACTGCACCTCCTGCAGCCCGAGCGCCGCGTACCGCCCCAGCGCCTCCAGCACCTCCTCGTTCCCGCCGACGATCATCCCACGCGCCCGCAGGCCAGCCCGGTACTCCGCTGGCGTCGTCCCCGGCCGCGCGCCCCACATCGTCATCATCCGTTCCGTCGCCCGGTCCAGCGTCCGCTCGTCCGGGCCGATGACCGCGAACGTCATCATCGACCGCCGGATGGTCGCCGGGTCGCGCCCTTCCGCCTCGCAGTGCCGTTCGAGCACGGCCACCTTCTGCGCGTACACCTCCGGCGAGACGTTCACCGCGTTCCACTCATCCGCATAGCGCGCTGCCAGCCGGAGCGTCTTCTTCTCGCCCGTCCCGCCGATGAGGATCGGCGGCCGCCCCGGCGCCGGCTTCGGCAGCAGGTTCGCGCCTTCGAGCCGGTAGAAGCGGCCCGCGAAGTTCGCCGGCCCCTCGCGCCAGGCGGTCTGCATCAGCCGAATCGCCTCCTCCAGCCGCGCGAACCGCTCCGCGATGGGCGGGAACGGGATGCCGTAGGCCCGGTGCTCGGCCTCGTTCCAGCCTGCCCCGAGCCCCATCACGAACCGGCCGCCGCTCAGCAGGTCGATTTGCGCCGCCATCCGCGCCACATCGACCGGCGTCCGAAAGGTCACCGGCGAAACCAGCGGCCCGAACCGGATGCGCGACGTCTCCCGCGCGGCCACCGCGAACGAGAGGTACGCCTCCAGCGAATCCTGCTGCGGCCCGATGAAGTAGTGGTCCGAGCGGAACACCGTCGGGAAGCCGAGCCGCTCCGCCAGCCGCAGGATGTGGAGCCACCGCTCCCAGGTCAGGCCGTTCTGGCCCTCCACCATCAGCCCGATCTCCATCGCCGAACCCCTGTTGCGCCGTTTCCCCGGATGCTACCCGCGCAGCCGCAACCGCGCCCGCTGGCCGCGCCAACCCGAAAGGTTCCGGACCCAACCTTTCACCTCGCCCCCGCCGATAGCAACAACCTTACTATCGATCAGGCTCCTCAGCAGTTTCCCGCGCGCTACCCCTCTCCCGTCCCCACCGCCAGCGGCGGCAGCCGGAACGGCCGCGTCAGCACCCGGTACGAGCAGCCGAACAGCGCCGCGCCCGCCAGCACCCCCGCCAGCGCCGCCAGCGCATACAGCTTCCCTTCGCCCACGTTCACCAGCACCGGCCCGGGGCACATCCCCGTAATCGACCAACCGATGCCGAACAGGATGCCGCCGTACACGTTCCCCCGGTGCCCCGCCTTCCGTTCGACCACCAGCGGCTTCCCCGTCAGCGTCTTCCCGTACCGCTTCAGGAGCCAGAGCCCCGGCGCCGTCAGCGCCACCGCCGTCCCGATGATGCCGTAGAGCTGAAACTCTTCGAACAGGAACATCCCCTGGATGTAGTCGTAATCCGCCGCCCCCGAGCGGCTCAGGATGAAGCCGAACAGCGTCCCCAGAACGACATAAAACAGTGTCATCATCGCCTGCCCCCTACACGATGACCCGGTAGATCAGGTTCGTCGTCACCGCCCCCGCGGCCATGAAGCTCACGGTCGACACGAGGCTCGGCAGCTCCAGGTTCGAAAGCCCGAAAATCCCGTGCCCGCTCGTGCAGCCGCCCGCCAGCCGCGTCCCGAACCCGATGAGCAGCCCGCCGACGAACATCCACGCCACCTTCCCCGCCGGCCCCCAGCCGATCGCCGTGTCGAACATCCCCAGCGCCCAGGTCGGCTCCCAGCCGCCGCCCAGCACCGCCGACAGGAACCCCCCGAGCACCAGCCCGCCCAGCAGCGGGAGCCGCCAGCCGTTCGACCCGCGAATCGCGTCCCGCCCGAAATACGGCGCCCGCACCACCAGCGAGCACACGTTCTCGAACCCCGTCGAAACCCCCAGCCGGTTGCTCGAAACCCAGAGCAGCGCCAGCGTCACGAACGCGATCCCCGCGCCCGCCAGCCACCACGGGATCGGCTCCAGCCCGTTCAGAATCAGCGGCATACGTCCCTCCAACACACAGCGTGCGCCAAGCATAGCCCCCATCGAACCTGCGAACTCCCCCTCAAGTCCGAAACCGTTTCAGCCGAAACGATCGGAGGACACCGCTACTGAGCGACCGCTAAGGAGGATTCATGTCGATGAGCCAGGATGTCATCCTCAAAGCCATTGCCGCCCACGGTCAGTGGAAGCAGCGCCTCCGCGACGCCGCCGCTACCGGAAAGTCCGAATTCCGGCCCGAGGTCGTCAAGACCGACAACGCCTGCGACCTCGGCAAGTGGATCTACGGCGAAGCGAAGGCGAAACTCCCCGGCGACCCCCGCGTCGAAGAAGTGCGCAAGCTCCACGCCGAGTTCCACCAGCACGCCGCCCAGGTCCTCTCGCTCGCGCTCCTCGGCAAGAAGGCCGAGGCCGAAGCGGCCATGGCGCTGGGCTCGCCCTACAGCAAAGTCTCCACGGCGCTGGTCAACGCCCTGAAGAAGCTCGAAGCCGCCTGACCCCCGATCGCGGCCGGCCGGCGCCCGATTCCCCGGCCGGTCGGCCGCTCCCCCGCACCGCCCGCCGCGCGACCCTCGAACCATGAGACGCCGGCGGGCGCTGCTTTCGCTCCTCGCGTTCGGCCTCGTCCCGTTCCTGCTCGCCTGCGCGGGCGCTGCCCCACTCTCTCCCGGCGCCGCTCCTGCCGCTGCCCGCGACCCCGGCACCATCGCCTACCTCGAGACTGCCGGGTGCATCGCCTGGGTGCCCCTCGCCGGCGGCCCGCCCGGCCGCGCCTGCCCGGCCACCCGCGGCGGCGTCTCCGCCATCACCTGGCTCGATGCCCGCACCATCGCCTACGTCACGCCCGAGCTCGCCCGCACCGGCTGGCGCGCCATCCGCACCGACACCGGCGAGGACATCGCCCTCCACCCGGCCGAATCGCCCCGCATCTACCAGGTCGGCGCGCCGCAGTTCTACTCCGTCCTCGGCGACCGCATCGATATCGAGGCCGGCGCCGCCGTCTTCACCTCCGCCGACGGCAGCGATCGCCGCACCCTCCTCGCCCCGGGGCCGGGCCGCGGCGCCGTCGCCATGGTCACCTGGTCGCCCGACGGCGAAGGCGCCGTCCTCGCCGAGGGCGCGGCCAAGGCGCTCTGGGTCGTATCCCGGTCCGGCGGCGAACCCCGGCGTGTCGCCGCCGCCAGCAGCGGTATCGTCTCCTGGTTCGTCCCGGCAGCCGGCGCGATGCCCCATGCCGACCTCACCTGCACGCTCCCCGGCGAATCTACCTGGCGCTGCGAGCCCCAGCCCTGGCAGCCCGCCGAAGGCGCCCCGGCCGCGGCCGGCGAAGAGGTCGTCCTCACCTGGTCCGCCTGTCCCGGCGCCACCGGCTACGAACTCGAAATCACCGCTCCCGGCGGCGCCGTCATCGTCAGCCGCATCTCCGCCGCCCAGGCCCAGCGCTTCACCCCGCCCGCTCCCGGCGTCTACACCTGGCGCGTCCGCTCCCGCATCGGCAGCGCCCCCGGCCCCTGGGGCCCGCCCCGCACCCTCACCGTCCAGTAGGAGGCAGAAAGGCAGAAACGGAGAAAGGGAGAATCCCCCTCCGCCAGGTCGTCTCCCAACTCCCACCTCCCAACCCCGTAGTCGCGGGCCTCCGCGCCCGCGGAGGGCCGGGAGGCCCACCCGGACGTTCGCATCCACCCGCCTCCCGCCTCCCGCTTCCCGGTTCCCGCAACCTCCGTTGGGCGCATGGCGCCCCGCGGGGACGGAGCCCCGCGACTACGGTTGGAGGTTGGAGGTTGGAGGTTGGAGGTTGGAGGTTGGAGGTTGGAGGTTGGAGGTTGGAGGTTGGAGGTTGGAGGTTATTCTCCCTCCCCGTTCCCGCCTCCCGCCTCCCGCCTCCCGGTTCCCCGTTCCCCGTTCCCCACCCCCACCGCCGCCGCGGAGCGGCGGCATCCCGCGCCACCGCCGGCGCAGCCGGCCAGCCATCCCCCGCGGCACCAGCCGCGCCACCCAACTCCCACCTCCCAACTCCCAACTCCGTATACTCCCCCCGTGCCCGAAATCCCCGAGCTGGAGGCGATCCGCGGCTTCTTCCAGGAGCAGCTCGCCGGCCGAACCATCGCCGCCGCCGCCGTCCGCATCCCCGTCGTCTTCCGCACCCCCGCCAGCGAATTCCGCGAGACCCTCCCCGGCGACCGTTTCGCCGCCTTCCGCCGCCGCGGCAAGTTCCTCCTGTTCGACCTCGCTTCCGGCCGCGTCCTCGCCGTCAACCCCATGCTCACCGGCCGCTTCCAGTACGTCGACCCCGGCACGAAGCCCCCCGCGAAGACCTGCCTCATCCTCGACGTCGAGGCCGGCCGCTCCCTGCGCTACGCCGACGACCGCCTCATGGGGAAGCTCTACCTCCTCCCCGCCGACCGTCTCGAAGCCATCCCCGGCTGGGCCGACGGCGGCCCCGACCTCCTCGACCCCGCCCTCGACGAAGCCGCCTGGCTCCAGCGCATCGCCAAATACCGCGGCGGCATCAAGAACGTCCTCGTCAACGCCGCCTTCGTCCAGGGCATCGGCAACGCGTACAGCGACGAAATCTTCTGGGAAGCCCGCATCAACCCGTACACCCCCCGCACGAAGCTCAGCGAGGACGACCTCCGTCGCCTCTTCCGCGCCGCCCGAGCCGTCATGGCCTGGGCCGAACCGCTCGCCCGCGCCGCGATGGTGAAAGACGGCACCCTCGACTACGAGGAGCGGCGCGACTTCCTCCGCGTCCACCGGCGGGGCGGCCAGCCCTGCCCCCGCTGCGGCACGCCGATCACCGAGATCACCGCCAACCAGCGCGTCACCAGCTTTTGCCGCCAGTGTCAGCCCGAGCTGCCCGCCTGAGCCTCGCCCGCTGCTGAGCCGTCCGCGTCGGTGACCCGCTCCCGGATCACGCGGGCGATGTCCTCCACCCCGTACGGCTTCGCCAGCAGCTCGAGCCCGTACCGCTCCACCAGCGCCGTCACCCCCGCATCGGTCGTCGCGCCGGTCGCGATGATCGTCCGCGGGATGAGGTGCGGCATCTGCGCTTCGAGCCCCTCGAACACCGCGTCCGCGGTCTCCGAAGCCAGCCGGTAGTCGCACAGGATGATGTCCGGGTCGAACTCCGCCGCGAGCGCCAGCGCTCGCTCGCTGTTCTCCGCATCGAGGCACAGGTGGCCGAGGCTCTCCACCAGCCGCCGGCACACCTTCCGCAGGCTCGGCTCATCGTCGATGACCAGCACCGTCGCCTGCCGCGCGGGGGCTGGCGCCTCGGCCGCCGCGTCCGCATCCCCGCCGCCCGCCGGCGCCGGCAGCGTGATGATGAAGCTCGTCCCGATGGCCGGCTCCGAAAGGCACTCGATGCTCCCCCCGTGCGACCGGATGATCGAGTAGCTCAGCGGCAGGCCGAGCCCCGTCCCCACGCCCTGCTTCGTCGTGAAGAACGGCTCGAAAATCCGCGCCCGCGTCGCCTCGTCCATCCCCGAGCCCGTGTCGCTCACCGCCAGCCGCACCTGCCCCGCTTCGTCGCGCGACCCCGCGATGGCGATCTGCCGCACCGGACGCCCTTCCAGCGCGTGCTCCGCATTCGTCACGAGGTTCAGCAACACCTGCGTCAGCTGGTGTTCGTTCCCCCACGCCAGCAGCCCCGGCTCGACCTCGACCGATACCTCGATGCCCGCGCCCTGCCACAGCCGCTCCCGCAGCCGCTGCACGTGGCCCACCACGTCGGCGATCGCCACCGGCCCATGCTCCGCCGTCCCCGGCCGCGCGATGAAGAGCAGGTCGCGCACGATGTTCCGCGCCCGCAGCGCCTCCTTCTGGATGATCGCCAGCTCCTCGCCCATCTGCCCCGTCGTGTCGGAGAGCGCCAGCACCTCCGCGAAGCCGAGGATCGCCGTCAGCGGGTTGTTCAGCTCGTGCGCCACCCCGCCGATGAGCTCGCCGAGCGCCGCCAGCCGCGACGCCTGCTCCATCCGCGCCCGGTTCGCCGCCTCCTCCGCCGCGCGCCGCACCTCCTCCGTCACATCGGCCGCCACCGTCAGCACCCGCATCTGCGGGTCGTCCAGCGGCACGAATTCGTAGTCGAAATGCCGCACCTCGCCGTCGATCGCCAGCTCCGCCCGGCCCCGCGCGCCCAGGCCGTCTTCGAACGCCCGCCGGAACGGCTCCCGCAGCTCCTCCGGCAGCCGCGCCGCAATCGCCGGGATGTCGTTCGCCGTCTTGTCCGGGTCGATCGCCCGCACGATCTCCTGCCCCAGCGCGTTCGCGAAGATCGGCCGCCCCGTCCGGTCCGAGAGGATGACCGCCTCGGAGAGCGACCGCAGGATGAGACCGTAGACGGCCGCCTGCCGCTCCCGCTCCTGCGTCGCGATGGCCGCTTCGATGGCCGGGCCGACCACCTGCGCGATCCGCCGGAGCAGGCCGAGGTCCCGCTCCGAGAACGCGTGCCCCGGCTCCCGGCTCGCCACCAGCAGCAGCCCCGTCGCCGCCCCCGCAGAGTAGGTCGCCGTGTAGCTCACCGTCGTGAAGCCGAAGTTCGGCCCGTAGTGGGAAGCCGGCACCGCTTCGCCCGGCACCACCACCTGCCCCACCGCCCGGGCTTCGGACTCGTGCGGCAGCACCGGCAGCCGGAGTTCGCCTCCGAGCAGGTGCGGCCACGCCAGCTCGTCGCCGTCGAACCGCCCGTAGGCCGCGAACGCCCTCGGCACGAACCGCTCGAGCGCCGGCGTGATCCCCCGGAGGATCGCTGTTGGCCCCTGCGCCGTCGCGGCCGCCGCGCTCACCTCGGCGAGGACCCGCTGCTCCTCCGCCTGCCGGTCCCGCTCGGCCTGCGCCGTCACCGTATCGATGACCGGCCCGACGACGGCCGTCACCCGCCGCAGCAGCGCCAGCTCGCGCGGCCCGAACCGGAACGCCGGGTCGCGGCTCGCCACCATCAGCATCCCGGAGACGCCGCCCGCAGCGTGGTACGAGGTCAGCGCGTACGCGCACAGCCCCAGCTCGCCGTAGAACGTCTCCCGGTACGGCGCGAGGTCGCCGACCCCCTGCCCCGCGGTGTGCGCCTCCCGCCCCACGGGCGAGAACCGCATCACGAGCTCGTCCTGCCCGATGATGCGCCGTCCCTCCGGGTCCGTGACCTGGTAGGCGATCGCCTCGCCGCGCACGAAGCCGTACATCGCATACGCGCCCGGCACCCGGCTGCCGAGCGCGGCGGGCAGGAAGTTCACGACCTCGGCCACCGTCCGCGCCGCCGCAGCCGCGGCGGCCACGCTCGCGACGATCCGCTCGTCCTCGGCCTCCTCCAGCCGGCGGCGGCGCTCGCGGAAGTTCGCCATCGCCGGCCCGGCGATGTCCGCCACCAGCCGGCAGAGCCGCAGGTCGCGCTCCGTGAACTGGTACGCGGCATCCCGCGTCCCCACGATGAACGCGCCGATCGTCTCGCCCTCCGAGGCCGCCGCCGTCGTCACCCACCGCCGCAGGCCGTTCCCGCTGACCCGCTCCCGGTTCTCGGGCAGGATGTCCGGCGTCTCGAGCGCGTCGACCGACTGCCGCATCTCCACCGCCCTGCGGATGCCCGGCCCCAGCGGCCACACGTCGCCTGTCGCCGCATCCCGGATCTGCTCGCCTTCGATGTAGAAGAAGCCGACGGCCGCGCGGGGCACCAGCCGCCCGAACGTCGCCCTGAGCCCCTCGAGGAACTCGCGGTCCGCCGTCGCGCGCGCCGCTGCGGCCGCCGCATCGGCGAGGAACCGCTGCTCCTCCGCCTCCTCGATGCGCCTCCGCCGCTCGCGCAGGTTCGCCATCGCCGGCCCGAGGATGTCCGCCGCCAGCTTGATGACCCGCAGGTGCCGCGCCGTGAACCGGAACTCCGGGTCGCTCGTCCCCAGCCAGAGCACGCCCATCGTCACCCCGCCCGAGGCGAGGCGCGCGTTCACGCTCCGCACGATGCCCAGCTCGCGCTGGCGCTGACGCGAGGCCTCCGTCACCGCCTCCGCCGGCGTCCGCACCATGGGTTCCGGCGCGTGCGCATCCTCGTAGTCGAACCCCACCGGCAGCCGGACCTCCGGGTTCACCGAGCTCACGAGGCTCCCCGCCTCGTCGAAAATCAGCAGGTCCAGCCGCGCCGCTGGCACCAGCCAGCGGAACTCCCGCCCCAGCTGCACCACCAGCTCCTGCTCCGTCGCCGCCCGGGTCGCCACCGCCGCGATGTCGGCGAGGAACCGCTGCTCCTCCGCATCCTCACGCGCCCGCTGGGCCGCCCGCGCGTTCTCCATCGCCGGCCCGACGATCTGCGCGATGAGCCGCAGCAGCCGCAGCTCCCGCTCGCCGAACGTATAGTCCGGGTCGCGCGAGGCCACCACGAGGAACCCGATCGTCCGCCCCCCGGCCCGCGCCGCCGTCGTCGAGCCCGCCTGCGCGCCCATCGTCCAGAGCGGGCTCCGCGGGTCGAGGTCCGCCGGCAGCCGGTCCGCGTGCGTCTGGCCGGTCTCCTCCGCGGTCCGGGCGTAGGCGTCCGGCTCCGTCTCGAACACCGTCCCATCGCCCAGCGGGAAGTGGATGCGGTCGCCCTCCTTCAGCCCGAACGACACGATCGGCAGCGGCACGAGCCGCCGCAGCGGCCGCTGCAGCGCCACCACCAGCGCGTCCGGCGTCGCCTCGCGCGCGGCCACCGCCGCGATCTCGGCGAGCAGCCGCTGGTCCTCTGCCTCCAGCCGCTCCCGCTCCGCCGCGCGCGCGTTCGCCATCGCCGGCCCGACGATGTCGGCGATGAGCCGCGCCAGCCGCACCTCCCGCTCGCCGGGGGCGAACGTCCCATCCCGCGAGCCGATGACCAGCAGGCCGACCGGCAGGCCGCCCGACGTCGCGGCCGCGATGATGTGCGCCTGGATGCCCAGCGCCTCCAGCTCCGGCAGCGCCCCGCCCGGCGAGGTCCGCTGCTCGGCCGGCGGCACCACGGCCACCCCCTCATCGAGCGCCTGCCGGAAGTTCGGCCCGAGCTGGACCGCCGTCGCCCCGCCGGCGCGGTTCGGGAACTGCACCTGCGCCCCGTCGAGGAAGCCGAACGCCACGTACGGCTGCGGCACGAACCGCCGCGCCACCGACGTGAGCGCATGGACGATCGCGAGGGGGTCGTGCTCCCGCGCCACGGCCGACGCAGCCGCCGCCACCACCGCCTGGTCCTCCGCCTCCCGCCGCTCCCGCTCGACCGCCATCGCGTTCGCCATCGCCGGCCCGACGATATCGGCGATGAGCCGCGCCAGTCGCGCCTCCCGCTCGCCCGGCACGAACGTCTCGTCGCGCGTGCCCAGCAGCAGCACCCCCACGATGTCGCCCCGCGAATACGCCGGCGCCACCACGTGCGCCCACAGCCCGAAGCGCCGGACCTGCTCGGCCGCCTCCGGCGTGCCGCCCTGCGCCCCCGTCAGGATGAACGTTTCGCCCGCCCGAGCCCGAGCGAAGGCCGGTCCGATCGGCAGCCGCACCTCGCCCAGCGGCCCGCCCGGGAACCAGACGTGGTCGTCGCGGAAGAAGCCGAACGCGGCGAACGGCTTCGGGAAGAACGCCCGCGCCGTCTGCTGCAGCCCCCGCATCATGTCGTACGGGTCGACCTCCCGCGCGACCGCCGCCGCCGCCTCGGCGATGATCCGCTGCTCCTCCGCCTCCCGCCGCTGCCGTTCCTCCGCCTGCAGATTCGCCAGCGCCGGCCCGACGATATCGGCGATGAGCCGCACGAGCCGCGCCTCCCGCTCCCCCGCCCGGAAGTCCGCATCCCGGCTGAAGACGAGCAGCAGCCCCGCCGTCTCGCCGCCCGCCCGCGCCGGCGCGACGATCCGCGTCGAAATCCCCGATTGCGCCATCTCCTGCCGGGAGACCTCGTACAGGACCGGCGCCTCCGGCCCCAGCACCGCCGGCTCGCCGGTCTCGAGCGCCCGCGCCGTGCTCGGTCCGATGGGTATCCGCACCGAATCGCCCCGGTCGCGCACCACCTCCATCTCGTCCCCCCGCAGGAAGGCGATCCGCACGAGCGGCGCCGGGATGAAGCCCGCGACCGCATCGGTCAGCGCATCGGCGATCGCCCGCGGTTCCCGCTCCCGGGCCGCGGCCGCTGCCGCCTTCGCGATGATCCGCTGCTCTGCCGCCTCCGCCGCGCTCTGCTCGACCCGCCGCCGGTTCGCAATCGCGTAGGCGACGAGCGCCCCCGCGAGCTCCGCGAACCGCACCTCATCGGCATCGAACGGCCGCGTTCCCTTCCGGCCGATGGTGAGCACCCCCTCCGGCTCGTCCCCCGCCTCCAGCAGCACGCAGGCGATCCGCCCGATGCCGCCCTCGAACAGCTCCGCCGGCACGACCGGCTCGTTCGCCGCCTCCTCGGCCGTCAGCTGCGCGCTTCGGATGCCGGCCTCCAGCATCCGCAGCACCCGGCCGTCGTCCACGAAGGCCGGCGCCGCCCCCGCCCGGTCGGTCGAGCGGAGCAGCCGGTAGCGTTCGCCGAGCGGGTCGCGCGCTGCGATCGAGACGAGGTCGATGCCCTCCACCGCCAGCAGCAGCCGGCTCAGCCGCTCGAAGTGCGCCTCGATCGGCGCGCCGTCGTTCACGAACAGCGCGAGCTGGTTCAGGATGTGCTCCTGCTGCGCCTGCCGCTCCCGCCGGAGCCGCGCCCGGTGGCTCGCCACCGCCTGCCCCACGAGCGCCGTCACCAGCCGGATGAACTCCAGCTCCTGCTCGTCGAACCGCTCGTTCTCCACCCGCCCGATGGTCAGCAGCCCCTCGTACCCCTCGTTCGAACTGATGACCGCCGTGGCCGCCCGCCGGTAGCCGGCCCGCATCAGCGCCTGCGGCACCCGGTTCGGGTTCTTCCGCGTCTGGTACTGCACGATGCCGCCCGCTTCCGCCGTCTCCCCGATGCTCGCCTCGCGGAAGTTCGGCTCCGCATCGATATCCAGCGGCTGCGACCGGATCGGCCGGTACTCCCCCGTCACCGGGTCCCGGTAGGTGATCGACAGCCAGTCGAAGCCGACGCCCTGCAGCAGGATTCGCGAGAGCGTGTCGAAGTGCTCGCGCACGTCCTGCCCACCCACCAGCAGCGCCGTCAGCTCCGAAAGCGCCTGCCGCCGCACCATCTCGCCGACCCGCTCCCGCACCTTCCGGTGGTTCGCCATCGCCTGCCCCAGCAGCGCCGCGACCGTCTCGAGGTGCGCCCGCTCCTCCGGCTCGAGCGGCCGGTCGCTCATCCGCGACATCAGGAGGAGCCCCTCGTCTTCGCCCTCGTGCCGGAGCGCCACCGCCGCCGCGCGCTTCACGCCCGCCGCCCGGTTCCGCTCCGCCACTGGGCCGCTGAACTCCTCGATCGTCGCCTCCACCACGGTCGCATCCCTCAGCCGTTCGACGAGCCCGCCGAAGCTGTCCCGCCGCGCCCGGTAGCCCGGTCCCGTCGACCGCCGCCGCAGGCTGTCCACCACCCGGAAGTGGTCCGGCCCGTCGACGACCCAGAGCGACAGCCCGTCGAAATCGACCGAGGCCTGCAGCCGCGCCGAGAGCGCCTCGAAGAACGCCTCCGGCCCTTCGCCGCGGTTCAACAGCAGCGCCAGCTCGTTCAGGATGCGCGACCGCTCGTACGCCCGCGTCGTATCCAGCAGCCTCCGCCGATTCCCCACCGCCACCGCGAGCAGCCGCGCCAGCGTCGCGATGAACGCCCGCTCCCGCGCGTCGAACGGCTCATCGGTCGCCCGGGCGAGGTGGAGCGTGCCGACGAGCTCCTGCCCTTCCTGCAGCAGCGCGGCCAGCCCCCGCCGGTAGCCCGCCTGCGCCACCAGCCGCCCGAACTCCGTCAGCGCCTCCGCGGTCGCGTACTGGTAGATGCCGTCGGCGTCGAACGGCAGCCGGACGCTCGGCGCCGTTGCCCGCGGGAACGTCATCCCCGCCCGCAGCCGTCCCGCGGGCTGCGTGCCCACCACGCGCAGGTGCTCGCCGTCCGGCTCCAGCGCTGCCAGCGCCACCCAGTCGTAGCGCAGCGCCTGCGGCAGCACCGCACACAGGTCGTCGAAAACCCGCTCCAGCGGCGTGCCGACCGAGAGGTGCGCCGCCAGCTCGTTCAGCGCGCGCGCCCGGGAGGCGTCGGCCTCCGCCTGCCGCCGCCGCGCATCCCCGGTCAGCGCCTGCGAGAGCAGCGCCCGCAGCAGCCCGATGAAGCCGAGCTCCTGGTCGTCGAAGCGGCGGTGCGCCCGCCGCGCCACGAGGAGGAGGCCCGCCGTCTCGTTGCCCTCCCGCAGCACACCGATCGCCGCCCGGCCGTAGCCCGCCAGCGAGAGGCTGTCATCCGGGCTCGCCCCCGCTTCCGGCCGGAACTGCAGCACATCGCCCCGCCGCGCGAGCCCTTCGATGAACGCGTTCCCCTCGGCCGTCGGCGGCCGCCCGGCGTGTACCCCCGGCGGGTGTTCGCCCACGAGCGCGAAGCCGCCCGGCCCGCGCAGTACGAGGCCCGTGTAATCGACCGGCAGCGCCTCCGGCAGGAGCGCCGCCAGCGAAGCGAACAGCGTTTCGAACGAATCGCCCCGTGCCAGCGCCGCGCCCAGTTCTGCCGCCGCGCGCGCCCGGGCCGCCGCGGCATTCGCCGCCCGCAGCTCCCGTTCCCGCGCAGCCGCCGCGCCCAGCAGCGCCGCCGCCTCGCGCAGGAGCGCGCACTCGCGCTCGCCCGGCAGCTCAGGCGAGCGCCGCCCGGCGACGAGCAGCCCGACCGGTTCGCCCCGCTCGAACAGCGGGCTCACCCACCCGGAGCCGTACCCCAGCCGCCCCAGCGCCTCCGCTGCCGGGTGCTCGGCCGGCGCCGCCGTCGGGAAGGCCGCCCCCGCCGCCAGCTGCCCCGCGAGGTCCAGCCCGATGCTCTCCGCCGGCAACACCCGCCCGATGAGCGCGGGCTCGTGCTCGACGGGCCACGAGCCCGCGACCCGTGCGCCGTCGCCGCTCCCCTCCGCCACGAACAGCGTCAAAAGGTCGCAGCCCGCCGCCTCGCCCAGCAGCCCGGCGAATCGCGAAAACCGCTCCGGCAGCGGCCCCCCGCCCGCCGCGATGACCGCCAGCTCCTGGAGCACCGCCCGGTCGCGGGATGTCAGGCCTCGGGCCGTCATATCGTGCTCGCCTTCTCCCCCATCCCTGAAGTGTCGGATGCTGCCATGGCCGGGCCTATGAGGGAATTCCCCAAATCCGGCCCCGGTGACAGCGCCCCCTTCGCGCTCGGCCTACCGCCCGGCAGCCTCCCCGGCATGGAGACCCCAGCCTTCGGACCTGCCCTCATCGAACGTGCCAACTATATCGGATTGCCGATGACCGGGACGATCACCGCGGCATTCGGCAGCCGCACCATCCCGGAACACGCCGGCGGCCACACGGGCGCCGATATCGCCGCCCCCGCCGGCACCCCCGTACGCGCGCCGGCCTTTGGCGTCGTGCTCGAAACCCGCAGCGGCGACCCCGTCTTCGGCAGCGCCGTCGAACTCCGCCACCCCGGCGGCTGGCGCACCCTCTACGCCCACCTCAGCCGCATCGACGTGGCGCCCGGCCAGCCCGTCCGCCCCGGCGACGGTCTGGGCCTCTGCGGCTCCACCGGGCTCAGCACCGGCCCCCACCTCCACTGGGGCCTCGCCCGCGGCCACAGCCCGGCCGTCCGCGGGTCGGGCCTCGCCGACCCCCTCGCCTTCGTCGCGCCGGCCCCGCTGCTCCTCGACGAGGCCCGCCTCCTCGGCGCCGCCGCGGCCGCCGTCTACGCCGGCCTCCAGGCTGCGGCCACCCTCTTCGCCAGCCGCGACGAAGACGACCTCGCCGTCTACCCGCCCGGCTCGCCGGCCCGCCTCATCCTCGAGATCCAGCGCGCGGCCAACCCCTTCCTCGCCCGCTGGCTGGCTGCGGGGGCCGAATGATTAAGGGAACGCTAAGCAGGTGCATCGACAACAGGCTGATGATGCGTATACTCCGCGGCGGCGGGTTCTATGGCAGCTATAGAGCCCGCCGAACGAACGAGGGGGATTGCTCAACGTGCCTGACAGCAACAACTACTGGACCCGCAGACTCGCCCGCCAGGGCATCACGCGGCGCCGCCTGCTCGGCAGCGCCGCCGTGACCGGCGTCGGCGCTGCCGCGCTCGGCCTCGTCGGCTGCGGCGGCGGCGACGATGACGACTCCGGCGGCCAGCCCACCGCCACCCGCCCCGCGGGCGGCGCCTCGCCCACCGCCGCCGCCTCGCCCACCCAGGCCGCGAAGCAGAAGGGCGGCATCGCCAAGTTCACCTCCGCCGGCAACACCTGGGACACCTTCGACATCGACCGCTCCCGCTTCACCCCGGTCTCCACCCTCTTCGGCTGGACCAACCTCGGCGTCGTCCAGTGGGACAGCTACACCCAGGGCAAGATCGGCGGCGCGCTCGCCGAAAAGTGGGAGCAGCCCGACAAGCAGACCATCGTCTTCACCCTCCGGCCCAACGTCTTCTGGCACGACAAGCCGCCCGTCAACGGCCGCGCCACCAAGGCCGAGGACATCGCCAAGTTCATCCAGCGCAACGTCGCCGGCAAGCTCCGCGACGGCACCGACGACCCGAACTTCTACCGCAAGTCCGCCTTCCAGGTCGTCGACAAGGTCGAAGTCGTCGACGAGAAGACCGTCCGGGTCACCCTCAAGAGCCCGAATCCGTTCTTCCTCAACACCCTCGCCGGCGCCTACGCCAAGGTCCAGGCCCCCGAGGCCATCGACGCCTTCGAAAAGGACTACGCCAACCTCAAGCCCGAACTCGTCATCGGCACCGGCGGCATGGTCCTCAAGTCCTTCAAGTCCGAAGGCGAACTCGAACTCGTCCGCAACGAGAAGTTCTACAGGCAGGTCAACTGGGACGGCGTCCGGTATCTGAACCTCTTCACCGACCAGACGGCCCAGCTCGCCGCCTTCGAACAGAAGCAGCTCGACTCCTTCACGCCCACCCAGAACGCCGTCGCCGACGACCTCCTGAAGCGCTACCAGGGCAAGATCACCGAGTCCAAGCAGTTCTCGGCGAACCCCCAGGCCGGCACCTACTACGGCGGCGCCGCCCCGTGGAACAACCCCAATCTCATCGGCGCCATCTTCCGCGCCTTCGACCGCCGTGCCCTCGTCCAGTCGCTCCTCCAGGGCAACGCCGTCCTCTCCGGCAACGTCCCGCCCACCCAGGCCGCCTTCACCATCACCGAGAAGGAGCTCATCACCTTCCCCGGCTACCTCGAGGACCGCGCCAAGGAAGAAGCCGAGGCGAAGAAGATGTGGGAAGCCGGCGGCGGTCCCGCTCTCGGCGAAATCATCGTCGACATCCCCGACATCTGGGAAGGCCTCTACTCCGGCGGCGCCGCCCTCATCACCAACCAGCTCCAGAAGGTGCTCGGCAACAAGTTCACCGCCAAGATCGAGCCCTACTCCACCATCACGACCAAGATCGTGAAGCAGGAGTACGGCAACGGGAAGAACAACATCTGGTACGGCTGGATCACCGAGATCACCGACCCCGAGCCCTCCCTCCTCAACTTCCTCAGCTACAACTCCAAGAACCCGCAGTTCCAGCAGTTCGGCGTCAAGATCGACAAGGTCGACCAGCTCACCGACGCCCTCATGCAGGAATTCGACATCGCCAAGCGGCAGGAGATGAACAAAGAGATCGTCCGCGAGCTCATCAAGAACTACGGCGCGGGCATCCCCTACACCCTCGTCGGCGTCTCCCGCATCATGCGCTGGAACTACTTCAAGACCGGCGAGATCGTCCCCTTCGTCACCAGCCACCAGGCCGTCACCGAAGCCTGGTTCGACCAGACCGACCCGACCTGGCAGGGCCGCCCGGCCTAGGCCGCGGCGCCGCTGCTCCCGGCCGCCAGCGCGGAGGGGCTGCCATCCCGGCAGCCCCTCCCTCATGTCGGGTTGCGGGCCGCGTCGGCCCCGCGCCCGGCCAACTGCGCTAGTAGTACGCCGGCCCCGGTCCCGTCCCGCCCTCCAGCCGCGCCAGCGCCGGCCAGTTCCGCGCGTCGAGCCGCAGGAGCGCTGCATACTTCCGCGCCAGCTGGAGGTGCCGCTCGTCCTTCGTCTCCCGGTAGCGGTTGAAGGCGTCCAGCATCCTGTCCGCGATGAGCTGCATGTCGATGCCCATCACGTACCGGTCCGAGATCTCGTTCAGCGCCTCCACGTACACCTCGAAGAAGCGCGCCAGCCGCTCCAGCGTCGCCCGGAGCCGCACCCACTCCGCCATGTCGTGCCGCGCCGCCATCTCGTAGTACCGCCGCCCCAGCGTGATGAAGTACTGCCGGTCTACGTGCGGCGCGCCGCCCATCCGCCCGGCCGCCCGCTTCCGGCCGAGGCTCGCCGGGAACACCCCGGAGATGAACAGCGCGTTGTCACCGTACTTCCGGTACGCCTCGAAGGCGTTCTGGTACGCCCCGCTCGGGTTCGCGGTCTCCTTCAGCAGATCCGCGAGGTACGGCACGTAGCCCCGCCCCGGCCCCAGCGAAAGCTCCGAGGCCTGCAGATACCGCTCCAGCAGCCGCCCCAGGTAGGTCAGCGTCTCCGCGTCGCGGCTCCGCCTGTTCACGTACAGCGCCTTGATCAGGAACAGGTCCAGGATGTCGCCCAGCCGCAGCGCCGTCAGCTCATCGATGTCGTCGTAGAAGTCGCTGATCAGCTGGTCCACCTTCCGCGCGAAGGCCCACGTCGCCACGTTCGAGCCGTCGTGCGCGCGGATCGTCTCCCGCAGCCCCGCAATCTCCTGCGTCAACAGTTCCGGGTCCGCCATCGGCCTCCCTCCCTGCTGAACTTCTCCCTTATCCGTAGCGAACGGCGTTTCGCCCCGTCAAGCACATCCGGGTTCTCCCCGACACCCGATACCCGGCGCCCGTTTCGCGGTTCCCGTAGCGCCGTTCCACGCTCCCGGCCCCGGACGGTAAAGTCATACGCGATGACGGAAAGCCACGAACCGCTCCGCCTCGCCGCCCGCTGCCTCTACCTCCAGGTCACCATGGGCGATTACCGCCACGGCCGCGGCCTCCTCAACCTCTGCCGCCACATCGTCCGCGACGGCCGCGAATGCGTCGGCCCCTTCCTCGAAGACACCGAAACCGCCTGCGGCCTCTGGGAGGAGCGCCCCCGCTCCGGCACCTACGGCCTCCGCGGCTGACCCGATGGACGACGCTCCCGGCCTCGATACCCCGTCCCTCATCACCGCCGAGGAGTTCGCCGCCCTCGCCCCCGAATGGGAGGCGCTCGCCGCCGCCGTGCCCGGCGCCGCCCCCTTCCATCTCCCCGGCTGGCACCGCGCCTGGCTCAGCGTCTTCGGCGCCGGCGCCGAACCCGTCTTCCTCGCCATCCGCCGCGGCGAAACGCTCATCGGCGTCGCCGCCCTCGACCTCCAGCCGGCCGGCGCCCGCGACCTCGGCGACCCGGATGTCCGCGACCTCGCCGGCCCGCTCGCCCTCCCCGGCGCCGAACCCGCCGTCGCTGCCGGCATCCTCGAATGGCTCCGCGAAGACCTCACCCGCGTCCTCGAGCCCTGGGGCATCCCCGCCGGCAGCCCCTGGCCGGCCGCCTTCGAAACCGCCGCCGCGCGCTGGGGCTGGAGCTTCGCCGCCGAACCCGAAGCCGTCTGCCCCGGCGCCGACCTCCCGGCGACCTTCGAAGCGTTCGTCGCCAGCCTCCCGAAACACGACCGCCACGAACTCCGCCGCAAGCTCCGGAACTTCGAAGCCGCCGGCATTGCCGCCTTCGAACGCCTCGCCGGCGAGGCCGTGCCTGCCCGCCTCGACCTCCTCTTCGACCTGATGCGCGCCAGCAGCGCCGCCAAGGCCGCCTTCCTCACGCCCTCGATGGAGGCCTTCTTCCGCGCCCTCGCCCGCGAGTTCGCGCCCCGCGGCCAGCTCAGCCTCGGCCTCACCACCCTCGACGGCCGGCCCGCCGGCGCCGCCCTCACGTTCGAGTTCGGCGCCGCCGTCTTCCTCTACAACAGCGGCTACGACCCGGCGCTCGCCCACCTCGCCCCCGGCCTCGTCAGCAAAGCGTGGGCCATCCGCGACGCCATCGAGCGCGGCTTCCGCAGGTTCGATTTCCTCCGCGGCGACGAAGAGTACAAGCGCCGCCTCGGCGGCCAGCCCCGCCAGCTCCTCCGCCTCCGCCTCGAGGACCGCGCCGGCCGGTAACCTCCAACAGGTGTCGACCGTTTCCCCCGTTGCCGCTACCGTCGAGGGAGATGAGCGAAATTCCCGGGAAAGGAGGCCGCGCGATGAGTCCCGACGGCAGTCACCTGCCACCCTGCCCCTGCTCCGCATCGGCGGCCGCCCGCGCCATCTCCGCCCGGGGTCGTTAACCACCCCCGCGGCCTCCCCGGCCAGGCTGGCCCGGCGCGCAGCCGCCCCAGCACCCGAGGAGGTTCCCCGTGACCCAGGCCATCGTCATCGACGACGTCCGCCGCCTGATCGAC
Source organism: Tepidiforma sp. (assembly GCF_026419595.1). Classification (NCBI taxonomy): domain Bacteria; kingdom Bacillati; phylum Chloroflexota; class Tepidiformia; order Tepidiformales; family Tepidiformaceae; genus Tepidiforma; species Tepidiforma sp. Next base: position 145,728 of record NZ_JANZZD010000004.1, read on the forward strand.
CGCCGCGACTGGTTCGGCCTCCGCGCCGAACTCGAAAAGTGGAACCCCGGCGAACTCGCCGACCTGCTCGACGCGCTCGACAGCCGCGAGCAGGCCCTCGTCGTCCGCCTCCTCCCCCGCGACCGCGCCTCCAACGTCATCGCGCAGGTCGGCGTCCACCGCGCCCGCCGCCTCATCGAAGGCCTCGAAGACCGCGACACCCGCCGCCTCCTCGCCTCGCTCCGGCCGGACGACCGCACCGCGCTCCTCGAAGAGCTGCCCGGCCCCCTCACCCAGCACCTCCTCAACCTCCTCCCCGCCGAGGACCTCGCCGAGGCCCGCGCTCTCCTCGGCTACCCCGAGGAGAGCATCGGCCGCGTCATGACGCCCGACTACGTCGCCGTCCGCCCCGAATGGACGGTCGAAGAAGCCCTCGCCCACATCCGCGCCATGGCCCGCCGCGCCGAGACCGTCAACGTCGTCTACGTCGTCGACCGCTCGTGGCGCCTCCTCGATGCGCTCGAACTCGCCCGCTTCATCACCGCCCGCCCCGGCCAGCGTGTCGCCGACCTCATGGATGGCCAGTACGTCGCCATCTCCGCCTTCGCCGACCGCGAAGAAGCCGTCCGCCTCATGCGCCAGTCCGACCTTCACGCCCTCCCCGTCGTCGATTCCGACAACACCCTCGTCGGCATCGTCACCATCGACGACGTCCTCGATATCGCCAGCGAAGAAGCGACCGAAGACTTCCACAAGGTCGGCGGCGTCGCCCCGCTCGATACGCGCTACCGCGATGCCAGCCTCCTCCAGCTCTACCGGAAGCGCGTTCCCTGGCTCGTCGGCCTCGTCGTGCTGAACCTCGCCTCCTCCACCGTCATCGCCGCCTACGAAGACGTGCTCGCGAGCACCATCGCGCTCGCCTTCTTCATCCCGCTCCTCATCGACAGCGGCGGCAATACCGGCGCCCAGTCCGCGACGCTCGTCGTCCGCGCGCTCGCCACCGGCGAATTCGACCGCGGCGGCTGGGCCCGCGCCTTCGCCCGCGAACTCGCGGTCGGGCTCGCCCTCGGCGCCAGCATGGCCGCGGCCGCCTCCGTCCTCGGCATCTTCCGCGGCGGCCCCGAAATCGGCCTCGTCGTCGGCATCGCGATGTGCCTCATCGTCATCACCGCCAACCTCGTCGGCGCCGTCCTCCCCTTCCTCCTCAGCCGGCTCCGGCTCGACCCGGCCGTCGCCTCCAGCCCCCTCATCACCACCGTCGCCGACGTCGCCGGCCTCGCCATCTACTTCACCACCGCGGCCGTCATCCTCGGCGTCTGAGGCTGCCCCGCTACGTCCGAACCGCGCGAATGACGGCGATCGGCTGGGCGAACCCCCACGGCGCATCGCGGAGTTCGAAGGCGGCCCGGAGCGCCGGCGTCGCCTCCGCGAAGAGCTGGCGGATCATCGCCACCTTCTCCGGCGGCGTCCGCTGCCGCGCCGCCCAGTCCGCCCCGTCGAGCGCCAGCACCATCCGGTGCACCATCTCGGCCTCGAACCCGCCCGCGCGCAGCATCCGCAGCCACTCCGAGCCGCGGTAGTCCCGCACGTGCGAGGGGTCGCGGAGGAACTCGATCGTGTTCAGGAACGTATCCGCCTTCGCATCCTCCGGCGCCACCGTGTCCGAGAGCACGAACCGCCCGCCCGGCCGCAACACCCTCCGCACCTCGTCGATGACTCGCCGCACGTCCGCGAAGTGGTGCGCCGCCGCCCGGCAGGTCACGGCATCGAACGTCCCGTCCTCGAACGGCAGGTGTGCGGCGTCCGCCTCGCGGAACTCGATGGTGCCGATGCGCCGGCTCGCGGCGAGGTCCGCCGCCGCGGCCAGCATCTCCGGCGTCAGGTCGACCGCGACCACCCGCGCCGCGTGCCGCGCGCAGGCCATCGCGGTGTGGCCCGCGCCCGTCCCGAGGTCGAGCACCGTCTCCGCGCCCGTCAGCCCGGCCGCCTCGACGATGACCGGCAGGTCTGGCCCGCTCGCGTGGTAGGAGAACGTCGCGTAGGCGGAGGCCGCCTGCCCGAACTGCTCCCGGACATCGCCCGCCATGGCGCGCACCTCCCCGCACAGGATGCCGCCATCGTGGCACGCCCGTCCTGCCCTGTCGATGCGCCCCCTCGGCGCCGGCTCAGCGCGGTGTGAACGAGGTCGAGGCCGTCCAGGTCATGCCGTTCTTCGTGGCCGTCACATCGATGACGACGGTGTAGCCCTTCGTCGCCGCTCCGATGCTCCGCTTGCAGGTCGCGACTCCGTCCGGGCCCGTCGTCGTGTCGCAGCTCGACGTCGTCGACTTGAACCGCCACCTCGAGGTGACCGTCGCACCGGCCGGCGAGCCGCCCGTGCAGGAGAGGACCGCCGTCAGCGTAACGTCCCCGTTTTGCGGCGGAGTCGGGTCGCTCACCGACGCCGAGAGCGTGCAGCTCATCGCGGGCGCCGGGACGGGCGTGTTCGTCGGCGCCGGACGGGTCGGCGTGGATGTCGGCGGTGGCGGGGCTGCAGCGGCCCTGGTCGGCGTCGCCGGTGCTGTGGCCGGTGTCGTCGCGGTCGGCGTCGGAGTCGGAGGCTGGGGCGTCGCGGTCGGTGCAACCGGCGTCGGCGTCGCCGGCGCAGCGGTTGGCGTAGCGGTCGGCGAGGGCGACGGCGACGTGCTCGCTGCCAGCGACGTGGCGTCCGCCTGCCGGTCGGCGGCCGCGGGAGCGGCGGCTGCCGAACCCCCGTCCGTGGTGTTCGCCTGCCGGTTCTCGGCACCGCCCGATGTGGCGGCGACCAGCAGGAACAGGGTCCCGAACCCCAACACCGGCCCTTTGACCTTCCACGGCCACGACCAGAACTTCGCGAGCCCCCGCTTCCCGAGGCGGAGCACAGGCTGCAGCACGCGCATCGTTCTCCTCCGTCACATGATGTTTCGGCCACCAATCACCGCTTCGACAGCCGCCCGCCCCCTTGCGCTTCATCGCTCTATAGCGATAGAGTTCGATCCATGGCCGAGATGGTCCCGCCCCACCTCCTCGAACCCGTCGCAGAACGCTTCCGCATCCTCGGTGATGCCACCCGCCTCGCCATCCTGCGGACCCTCATGCTCGAAGGCGAACTCAACGTCTCCCAGCTCGTCGACCGCCTCGAGATGAGCCAGGCCAACATCAGCAAGCACCTCAAAATCCTCGCTGATGCCGGCATCGTCGCCCGCCGCGCTGAAGGAACGGCCGCCTTCTACCGCGTCACGGACCCGACGCTCACGACCCTCTGCGACCTCGTCTGCGGACGCCTGCGCGAACAGGCCGAAGCCGAGGCACGGGCCTTCTCGACCACCCGCTGACCCCGAAACCCCATCACACCACCCGCGGAGGAGCACCCCCTTGGACCAACCATCGCTGCATCGTCATGAACCGGTACACTGGCGGCCCGGCCCACTCGGCCGGGTCGGCCGCTGGATGGCCGCCCGCCGCCTCCCCGTCATCCTCGCCTGGGTGCTCCTCGCCGGCGCCCTCGGCGTCTTCGCCCCGAAGCTCGAACACGCCCTCTCCGGCGCCATGTGGGAGGTCGAAGGCTCCGACTCCCTCGCCGCACGCCAGGTCATCGAACGCGAATTCGGCGGCCTCTCCTCCCAGTCCGCCGTCGTCGTCATCTGGTCCGATACCGCGACCGCCGACGACCCGGCCTTCGCCGCGAAAATCGCCGCTGCCCAGGCCGTCTTCGCCGGCGAACCTGCCCTCGGGCACGCCCTCCCGCCCCAGCCCGGCCCCGATGGCCGCACCGTCATGATCCAGGCCGGCGCCACCGTGAGCCCCACCGAGGCCGTCCGCGCCGCCGAGCGCATCGCCGACGATATCGGCGCCCTCGATGATCCGAACGTCCACGTCGCCCTCACCGGCTCCCCCGCCTTCTGGGCCGATTTCAACGCCGTCAACCGCGAAGGGATGATGAAGGCCGAGATGCTCACCTGGCCGGTCACGGCCCTCATCCTCGTCGTCGCCTTCGGCTCCCTCGCCGCCGCCGGCCTCCCGCTCATGCTCACCGCCGCCGGCCTCATCTCCGCCATGGGCGTCCTCTACGGCATCACCCGCGTCACCGACCTCTCCATCTGGACGCTCAACTTCGCCATCATGTTCGCCCTCGCCCTGGGCATCGATTACGCGCTCTTCATCGTCTCCCGCTTCCGCGGCGCCATCCACGCGACCCCGAACGACCGCCTCCTCGCCGTCGCCGTCACGATGGATACCGCCGGCAAGGCCGTCCTCTTCTCCGGCCTCACCGTCCTCATCAGCCTCTCTGCCATCCTCCTCGTGCCGATCCCGGCCTTCCGCTCCATGGCCGCCGGCATGATGCTCGCCGTGGCCTTCGTCCTGCTCGCGGCGCTCACGCTGCTGCCCGCCGCCATCGGCCCCTGGATCAACCGCCTCGCCCTCCCCTGGCACTCCGTCGGCGAACACCGCAGCCCGTGGTGGGCCGCCTTCGCCCGCCGCGTCCAGCGCCGCCGCGGCATCCTCGCCCTCGCCTCCGTCGCCCTCCTCCTCGGGCTTTCCGCCCCGCTGCTCCGGCTCGAAACCGGCATGCCCTCCATCTCCGTGCTTCCAAAGGATGAGCAGGCCCGCGAAGGCTACGAAGCGCTCGCGACCCGCATGGGCCCCGGCGCGCCCGGCCCGATCCAGGTCATCGTCCCCGCCGACGGCGACCCGGCGGCCGTTGCCGAGGCCGTCGCCGCCACGCCCGGCGTCGCCATGACCTATCCGCCCCAGCCCGGCGCCGGCGGCTCTCACCTGATCACCGCCATCACGGCCTTCGACCCCTCCAGCGAAGCGATCATGGGCGTCGTCGCCTCCCTGCGCGACCGTCTGCCCTCGCAGGTGCTCGTCGGCGGCCCGGTCGCCGAGAACTACGACCTCGACCAGGCGCTCCGCTCCACCGCGCCCCTCGTCATCGGCATCGTCCTCGTCCTCGGCTTCCTGCTCCTCCTCTTCGCCCTCCAGGCCGTCTTCATCGCCTTCGCCGGCGTCGTCTTCAACCTCCTCTCCGTCGGCGCGGCCTTCGGCGTCGGCGCCCTCGCCTTCCAGCACGGCTGGCTCGCCGGCCCGCTCGGCTTCGAAAGCCAGGGCTACCTCACCTCCTGGGCCCCGCTCTTCTTCTTCGCCCTCGTGTTCGCCATCTCGATGGACTACACCGTCTTCCTCCTCGCCTCGGCCCGTGAGCACTTCGAACGCTCGAACGACCCCGACGAGGCGATCGAAGGCTCGCTCGCCCACACCGGCCGGCCGATCGTGGCCGCCGCCGGCGTCATGATCGCCGTCTTCTACACCTTCGCCCTCGCCGGCACGCTCCCGATGAAGGAGATGGGCCTGATCCTCGGCACCGCCGTCCTCGTCGATGCCTTCATCGTCCGGCTCGTCCTCGTCCCCGCCGTCATGTCGATGGTCGGGCGCCGCGCCTGGTGGCTGCCCCGCTGGGCCGACCGCGTCCTGCCCGATGTCCGCTTCGCCCACTGACCGCCGAATCCCCGAAAGGAGTCCCGCCATGCAGCGCACCGCACCCGTCAGCGAACCCCGGCCCGGCCGCTTCCCCCGTTTCGTCGCCTCGAAGCCGGGCCGCCTCCTCCGCGTCGCCTTCGGCGCATCCCTGGTGGGCGCCGGCCTCTTCGCGGTCGGCGGCCCGGCGGGCATCGCCCTCGCCGCCTTCGGGCTCGTTCCCATCGTGACCGGCGCGCTCAACCTCTGTCCGGTCGCGCCGCTCTGGGGCGGCCACTTCTTCGGCGCGAACTACTGCGAGGCCCGGCCGCCGAAGCGTTGATTCGTCCCTTCCCGCGAACGCCTCGCACCGGGGCGCCGGCGCCGTCACTGGCCCGGCGCCCTTCGCCGTTCACGGGCCGTGGCGCTCCGCCAGCAGCGCCTCCAGCTCCGCCGCGAGCGCCGGCTCCGCGATACGCCCCTGCGCGATCACCCGCCCCTCCGCTTCGATGACCGGGATTTCGAGGAAGTACTTCGCCTCCAGCTCCGGGTCGCTCGCGATGTCCACCGCCTCCACCGCCAGCGGCAGCCGCCGGCCGATGCGCGCCAGCAGCACCTCCGCCCGGTCGCAGAGCCCGCACGCCCGGCCGCGGTAGAGCGTCACCCGGAGCATCGCCCGCTGCTCAGGCGCGGGTCGCCGCCGCCCCGGCCCCCGTCTGCCCCTCGTCCTTCGGCGGCGCGATGTCCTCCGGCAGCCGCCCCCAGACCCGCATCGCGTATTCCGGCGTAATCGGCCCCGGCTTCTTGTAGAGGATGCCCGCCGCGATGACCGCGATGCCGAGCGTGATCGCTGCCGTGATCTGCGGCACCGGCACCCCGCCGATCACCTGCTCATCGACCCGGAAGTACGAGAGGAAGAACCGCATGATCCCGTACATCGCCACGTACGAGCAGAACACCCACCCGGGCACCTTGATCACCCGGTAGCAGACGAACAGCAGGATGCCCAGGATGATGAAGTCGCCGAGCAGCTCGTAGCCGCCCGCCACCGGGTGCACCGCGTACGTATCCAGCGGCCGCAGCGGGTTGTTCGGGTCCTGGTTCAGCAGGTTGTACTGGTACTGCGGGCTGTCCGGGTGGAGGTACTTCACCCCCCACGGCAGGTCCGTCCGCTTCGCGATGTGCTCCCCGTTGATCAGGTCGCCGATCCGCCCGATGCCCTGTCCGAGGATCATCCCCGGCGCCGCCGCATCGAGCCCGATGCCGATCGGCCACTTGTGCCAGATGGCGTAGATGAGCCCGCCGAGCACGCCGCCCACCAGCCCGCCGTAGAGCGTGATGCCGCCTTCCGTGATGCCGAACACGATGCTCGGCAGGTCGTTCTGGAAGCGATCCCAGTGCTCGACCACATAGAACAGCCGCGCACCGACGATCGCGCAGGGCACGCCGACCAGCGCAATCTCCTGCGCCACCTCCACCGGGATGCCGTCCCGCTTCGCCAGCCAGACCGAAAGCGTGACGCCCGCGAGGATGCCGATAGCCGTGAACAGCCCGTGCCAGGTCAGCGTGAACGGCCCGAATTCGGCCATCACGGGATTGATGTCGATGACGATGGCGAGGAAGGGGAGGGAGATGGCGCCCATAGCTGCGCACAGGGTAGCGCCGGCCGCCCCCACGCGATAGGCCCGGCCCGCCGCTGCCCGGAAAGGCCCCGTTCAGGCCGGCCGGCCCGGCCGCCGCGCCCGCCGCTCTGCCGCCCGGACCGCCGCCGCGTGCGCGCGCTCCTCCGCCGCGTCATCGAGCGGCGGCAGCTCCGCCCCCGGGCCGTACCGCCGACGCAGCCCGGCGAGGATGAGCGCATCCGCCAGCGCCGGGTTCTTCGGCAGCAGGCTGCCGTGCAGGTAGGTGCCGATCGCATTGCCCCGGATGGCCCCCTCCGTGCCGTCCTCCGCGTTGTTCCCGAAGCCGAGCCGCACCCGCCCGAACGGCTCCTGCCCCGGCGCGAGGTACGTCCGCCCGCCGTGGTTTTCGAACCCCGCCACCTCGCCGAAGCGCGTCTCGACCACGATATCGCCGATGCACCGGTCCGCCACCGGCCCCGGGTGCCGCGTCTCCGCATCGAAGACGCCGATGCCCGGGATGACGCTCCCGTCGTGGTCGATGTACCGGTGTCCGAACAGCTGGAATCCGCCGCAGACCGCCAGCACCGGCAGCCCGCCCTCCACCGCCTCCCGGAGCGCCGGTCCCCGCTCGACGAGGTCCGGCGCAACCCGCCGCTGCTCCCGGTCCTGTCCCCCGCCGATGAGCACGAGGTCCGCGTCCAGGGGGTCGAACGGGTCGCCGATGTCCACCGGCAGCACCTCGCAGCGGATGCCCCGCCGCGCGCACCGCGCACGGACGGCGATCGCGTTCCCGCGGTCGCCGTACAGGTTCATCACCTCCGGGTAGAGGTGCGCGACCCGCAGCTCCATGCCCCCAGCGTAACAGGCGGGAGAAGGGAGCAGGGAGGAGTCTTTCCCCTTCCCCGGGGGCTACTGCTGCTGGCCGCCCTCCGGCTTCGCGCTGCCGTCGCGGCCGATCGCCGTCTTCACGACGACCTTCACGCCCTGGATCGTTCCCTCGACCGCGCGCCGGACGCGCACCGCCGCCGCTTCGCTGATCTCGCCGGCCGCTTCGACGGCGCCGGTGGCTGCCGCGCTCGCCGCCTCTTCGGCCGTGATCGTCGCGCTCTTCGCGGCCTCGATGGCCCCCTCCACCGCGCCGACCGCCGCCGCGGTCACATCGGCCCCGACTTTCGAGGCCTCGCTCACCGCGCTCCGCGCCGACAGCGAAATCGCCGAAACCGTCTCCGTCCCGGCTTCCGAGGTCCCCCGGACCGTCCCGATGACGGCTGCCTTCGCCGCATGCCCGACCGAGGTCGCCGTGACGCTCGCCGCCTCGACCGTCGTCGAAAGCGTCTTCGAGGCCGTCGTCACGGCCTTCCCGACCACCTCGCCGACCGCATCGATCGCGCCCTTCGTCGCGTTGATGGCGAGGTTCGCGACGGCCCCGCCGGTCTCGCCCGTCTCCCGGACGATCGTTTGCACCGTATCGGCGACCGTCTCCACCGCCGCCGAGGTGATCTCGCCCGTCCCGCGGATGACCCCGATGATGCCCTCTTTCACCCGCCTGCCGATGTCGTGCTCATCCATCTCGCGCCTCCCGGCAAAGGATGCGCGGACCGTATCGCAGCCATATGAACATTTCAAGACGGCGTCCGCCCCGTGCCGCCGGAGGTTGGAGGTTGGAGGTTATCGCTCCTCCCTTCTCCCTCTCTCCCCTTCTCCCTACTCCCTACTCCCTACTCCCTACTCCCTCCTCCCTCCTCCCTCCTCCCTACTCCCTCGATCGTGCCCCCGCCCAGCACCTCTTCCCCCCGGTAGAACGCAATCGCCTGCCCCGGCGTGAGCGCCCGCTGCCGCTTCTCGAACCGCAGGAGGGCCCGGCCCGGCCCGGCCGCCTCCAGCACCGCCGGTGCCGGCTCCGCCCGGTAGCGCGCCTTCGCCTCCAGCCGCGTCCCCGGCGGCGGCGCCTCCCCGGCCACCCACGTCACCTCCGCCGCCTCCACCGTGTCCGCGAACAGCGCCTCCTCCGGCCCGATCGTCACGATGTTCCGCGCCGCGTCGATGCCCGTCACGTACCGCGGCTCGCCCGCCGCGACCCCCAGCCCCCGCCGCTGCCCGATCGTGTACGCCGCAATCCCCCGGTGCTCCCCGATCACCCGGCCGGTCTCGTCGCGCAGCTCCCCGGGCACTTGCGGCACCCGCGCCTCCACGAAGGCCCGGTAGTCGTTCCCCGGCACGAAGCAGATCTCCACGCTGTCCGGCTTCGCCGCCACGTCGAGGCCCAGCCGCGCCGCGTGCGCCCGCACCTCGTCCTTCGTCAGCCCGCCGACCGGCAGGAGCAGCCGCCGGAGCTGCTCCTGCCCCAGCATGTACAGCACGTACGACTGGTCCTTCGCCGGGTCGATCCCTCGCAGCAGCCGGTACTGCCCCGCGCCGGCGTCGAACACGACCCGCGCATAGTGCCCGGTCGCCACGTACTCCGCCTCCAGCGCCGGCAGCCGCTCCAGCAGCGCGCGGTACTTGATGTGCTCGTTGCAGCGCACGCACGGGTTCGGCGTCCGCCCCGCCGCGTACTCGGCCACGAACCGCTCCACGACGTGCTCGCGGAACTCGCGCTCGAAGTTCATCACGTAATGGCGGATGCCCAGCTGCCCGGCGACCCGCCGCGCATCGTCGATGTCCTCGATGCTGCAGCATTGCTGGTGGCCGCGGAACTCCTCCGGCCGCTCCTCCGTCCACAGCCGCATCGTGACGCCCACCACGTCGTAGCCCTGCTCGAGGAGCAGCGCCGCCGCGACGGAGCTGTCCACCCCGCCGGACATCCCGACCACCACCCGGGGGCGTCGCGTCACCTGTGTTACCATTCCTTTCGCCCGCACCGGCGGGCAGGAGTTCGCGTCTGAGTCCCGAGACCCTCGCGCAGCGCGCCGTCGATGTGCTTTCCGAGCATAAAGCGCTCGATATCGCCCTCATCGACATCTCGCGGACGGCGACCTTCACCAACTACTTTGTCATCGCCACCGCGCAGTCGCCACTCCAGTTCGACGCCCTCGTCGAATACCTCGAGCGCGACCTCGGCCCGAAGGGCATCCCGCTCCGCCACCGCGAAGGCTCGCCCGAGTCCGGCTGGGTGCTCCTCGATTTCGGCGACATCATCGTCCACCTCTTCACCGCCGACCAGCGCGAGTACTACCGGCTCGAAGAGCTCTGGGGCCGAACCTCCCCCGTCGTCCGCTTCGCCGACTGACCCGCCGGACGGGATTCAGCCCCGCTCGTCCCGCGGCCGTTCGCCGTAGTCGCCGAAGGGCGCATCCCGCCGCCGGATCGTCTCCCGGAAGCCCAGCTCCCGGAAGCTCTCCACCCAGCGCAGCGCCTCCTCCGTGTGCCGCGTGATGCCGTCGAACAGCGTTCCCAGCAGCTGCGTCGTCCGCAGCCCCATGTTCTCGAACGCCTGGTTGATGAGCAGCTTGTTGAGCGCCAGCTGGTTTGCCGGGATGTTCCGGAACCGCCGCGCGTACGCCTCCGTCCGCTCCGCCAGCTCCTCCGCCGGGTACACGTGTGAAACGAGCCCGATCCGGTAGGCCGTCGCCGCGTCGATCTGGTCCCCCGAGAGCAGGAACTGCTTCGCGTGCTCCAGCCCCAGCCGGTAGACCCAGAGCATCGTCGTCGGCGTCCCGTAAATCCGCGACGGCGGGTAGCCGATGATCGCGTCCTCCGCCATGAAGATCAGGTCGGCGCAGAGCAGCAGGTCCGTCCCGCCGCCCAGCGCATAGCCGTGGACCTGCGCGATGACCGGCTTCGGGCACTCCCAGAGCGTCATGAACCGCCGCATGTTGTGGCCCATGAACTGGAGGTCGCGCACCGGGTCCCAGGCGCCGGGCCGCGGCTCCGGGTGCGGCGCATCGAACCGCCGCGGCCAGGGCACGCCGCCGGCGCCGGGATTCAGGTCGTATCCTGCCGTGAACACCCGCCCCGCCCCCCGCAGCACGATTGCCGAGACCGCCGCCGATGCCGTCGCCCGCTCCACCGCATCCGCGATCCCCTGGATGACCGCCTCGTTCAGCGTGTTCAGCTTCTCCGGGCGGTTCAGCGTCACCACCGCGATCCCGTCGCGCTCCTCGTACAGCACCGGCTCGGCCATCGCGCGGAGTATAGCGAGAAGGGAGGAGGGAGAAGCGAGCAGGGAGAAAGGGAGAAAGGGAGAAAGGGAGAAAGGGAGAAAGGGAGAAAGGGAGAAAGGGAGAAAGGGAGAAAGGGAGAAAGGGA
>NZ_JANZZD010000050.1:0-4709 GCF_026419595.1 Tepidiforma sp.
GAGTTGGGAGTTGGGAGTTGGGAGTTGGGAGTTGGGAGTTGGGAGTTGGGAGTTGGGAGTTGGGAGTTGGGAGAGAGCGTGAGCCTGCGCGCGTTGCCGTCAACCTCCAACCTCCAACCTCCAACCACCCCCTCTCCCTTTCTCCTTTCTCCCCTTCTCCCTCCCCTCCCCTCCCCATGCGCGCGGGCGCGGGGCGTCAGCCGAAACTGGTTCAGGGTGTCCTTCACTCCCTCCCCATGCGCGCGGGCGCGGGGGCCGGTAGGCTACGCGGCATGAGCATCGCAGTGAAATGGTTCCCGACGCTGGTCAAGCGGACGCGTTCGAAGCAGGCTGAAACGGTGGTGGCGTGGCGCGAGGGGCTGACGCCGCTCGCCATCTTCCTCGACGAAGGGTTCTCGGAGGTCGATGCCGAGGCCGTCATGCCGATCGTCAACGGGGCGCAGGCGAACCTGCGGACGCCGCTGCAGGACGGCGACCAGCTCGAGTTCCTCGTCAGCATCCAGGGCGGTTAGCGGCCGCCGGCGGGCGGCTCTTCACCCGGCGGCGGGGCGACGGGCAGCAGGATGCGGAAGGTGCTGCCCTGGCCTTCGACGCTCTCCGCTTCGAGCCAGCCGCCGTGAGCGCGGACGATGCTGAGCGCCGTCGAGAGGCCGAGTCCCGTGCCCTTGCCGATGCCCTTCGTCGTGAAGAAGGGGTCGAAGATGCGGCTCAGGAGCTCGGGCGGCATGCCGGTGCCGGTGTCCGATACCGCGACCTCGTGGTAGACGCCGGGCAGCAGCCCGCGGCGCGCCCAGGCCGGGTCCGGCCCGAGTTCGCGCGTCCGCCGCAGGATCGTGACCGTGCCGCCCTCCGGCATGGCGTCGCGGGCGTTGAGCAGGAGGTTGAGCAGCACCTGCTGCAGCCCGGCGAATTCGCCGATGACCGTGTCATCGCCGGGCTCCGAGTGGACGGCGAGCTGGATGGCAGGCGTGAGCGTGCGGCGGACGAGTGCGACGGTCTCATCGAAGAGGCGGGTGAGCGAGACCCGCTCGCGGGCGGCGATGCCGGGCCGGCTGAAGCTCAGCAGCTTGCGGACGAGCTCGGCGCCGCGTTCGCCGGCGAGGGCGGCGTCATCGAGGTAGACGCGCAGGGGTGAATCGGGCGGCAGCTCCGTCCGGACGAGGAAGAGGTTGCCGAGGATGGTGGTGAGCAGGTTGTTGAAGTCGTGGGCGATGCCGCCGGCGAGCACGCCGAGGCTCTCGAGCTTCTGCGCCTGGAGCAGCGCGAGCTCGGCCTTTCGGCGGTCGGCGGCGTCGCGCGCGGAGCCGATGATGCGGACGCAGCGGCCGGCCTCGTCGAACACCGGCGTGAGGTGGGTGACCACTTCGCGGCGGTAGCCGGGGCGCTCGATGACGTTTTCGTACTCGATGGGGCCGCCGGCGGCCTCGGCCTGGCGGTAGCGCTCGAGGGCGCGGCGGGCGGCTTCCGGCGGCAGCGCTTCTTCGACCCGGCGGCCGGTGAGCCGCTCGAGCGGCAGCTGGAGGATCTCGGCGGCGCGGGCGTTCGCGAGGGCGATTCGCCAGCCGCCGTCGGGCTCCTTCTCGGCGACCCAGAGGGCGTCGCTAGTGCCCTCGACGACGGCGCGGTAGTTCCGCTCCGATTCGGCGAGGCGGCGCTCCTGTTCGAGCCGGCGGCTGAGGTCGCGCGACCAGCCGACGATGCGGCGGCAGACGCCATCCTGGCCGGCGACGGGCGTGAGCGTCGTCATGATGTGGAAAGGGCGGCCGTTCCATTCGCCGCGCATTTCGTATTCGACGGCGCGGCCGGCTTCCGCGGCCTGGCGGTAGTACTGCTCGCGCTCGCGGGCGAGCCGCTCCGAGAGGTAGCCGGCGGCAGCGAGGTCCATGGAGGTCTTGCCGAGGATGTCGGCGAGTTCGACGCGGGCGCCGCGGCAGTAGGCGGCGTTGGCGAAGACGAGGCGCCATGCACCGGCGTCGTCGCGGTCGGCGATCCAGATCGGGTCGCGGACCGACTCGACGACGGCGCGGTAGAGGACCTCGACCTTTCGGCGCTCGGTGATATCGCGGGCCCAGAGCTGGACGGCAGGCTCGCCGCCGTAGACGGTGCGGCTGGCAACGGTCTCGATCCAGGCGGTGGTGCCGTCGCAGCGGGTGATTTCCATCTCGGCGGGCTCGAGCGGTTCGCCGGCGGCGAGGCGGCGCATCCGGTCGACAGCGAGGTCGCGGAATTCGGGCCGGACGAACTCGAGGATGTGGTGGCCGACCATGTCGGAGGGCTCGCGAGCGCGCATCATGCGGAGGCCCGCTTCGTTGACGTAGAGCATGACGCCGCCGCGGTGGACGGTGACGAGGTCGGGGTTCAGTTCGATGAGGTTGCGGTAGCGCTCTTCGCTTTCGCGCAGGGCCTGTTCTGCTTCGATGCGGCCGGTGATGTCGGTGACGGTGCCGAGGTAGCCGGTGCGCTCGCCGCCGGGGCCGTGGAGGGCGGTGGCCTGCGCGAGCACCCAGCGGACTTCGCCGTTGGGGCGGACGATGCGGTATTCGATGCGGAGGGGCCGGTCGGTTTCGATGTGCTGGCGAGTCGCTTCGATGACCCGGGGGCGGTCGTCGGGGTGGATGGCATCGAGGTAGCCGTAGCCGTGCGCTTCTTCGGCGGTTCGGCCGGCGAGGGCGCACCAGCGCGGGTTGACGCGCAGGCAGCGGCCGAGGAGGTCGGTCTGGAAGACGCCGACCGGGAAGAGGTCGAGAGCGAAGAGGCCATCGAGGCCCCGGTCCGCGTGGTGGCCTTCGGTCATGCTCGCTGCGCCCCCCGCCGGCGCGAAGGTAGCGTAACGGGTTTCTCGCTGGATGGGCTCGGGATTTCCCCGCATTTTTCGTCAGAAGCGGGACGAAACTTCATCGCCGGCTGCCCGCACGCAGTTGCGGCCGGCGCGCTTCGCTTCGTAGAGGGCGAGGTCGGCCTCTTTGATCAGCCACTCCGGGGTCATGAGGGCATCGGCGCGGTAGGCGGAGACGCCGAAGGAAGCGGTGACGGGAATCTCCTGCCCGGCGGCCTCGATGGGGCGGGCGGCGATGGCTTCGCGGACCCGCTCGGCGCTCTGGATGGCGCCCTCCAGCGGCGTCGAGGGCAGGACGACGACGAACTCTTCGCCGCCGAAGCGGGCGAGCAGGTCGGCATCGCGCAGGACGCTCTTCATGCGGGCGGCGACGGCCCGGAGCACTTCGTCGCCGGTGAGGTGGCCGTAGGTGTCGTTGAGCGCCTTGAAGCGGTCGAGGTCGACGAGGAAGAGCGAGAGGGGCGTGCCGTAGCGGGCAGCGAGGCGGAAGTGCTCTTCGAGGAATTCGTGGAAGTGGCGGCGGTTGGCGACGCCGGTGAGGACGTCGGTCGAGGCCTGGTGGATGAGCTGTTCGCGCTCGGCCTGGAGGGCGGCGTTCTCGCGCTCGGATTCGATGGTGAGGCGGAGGAGGGCCTCGTTGGCGCGAGCGAGGACTTCGCCGGGCTCGAGGCAGCTGGCCTGGATGTCGAACGTCGTGGCGAGCGCCGCGCCGTCGGCGAGGGCGGCGGCGACGAGCTCTTCCGCGGCTTCGGGGGCGATGCCGAGCCGCTGGCAGGCGGTGCGGAGGGCGGCGAGCTGCTCGCCCGGGCGGTCGCCGAGGATGACATCGGCACCGGCGGCGCCGGCGTGGACGCACATCACGAGCTGGGCCGTCTCGAGCGGCGCACGGGCCGGGTCGGCGGCGTGGCGAACCGCGTCGACGAGCGCGGGCGGCAGGTTCCAGCGCTCGGCGAGGGCTGCGCCGACCCGGCTGTGGTCGACGCCGAACCGTTCGATTTCGCGGGCGCGGAGGAGGCCGACGTCGCGGCCGGCCTCGGCGGCGAGGTCGCGGTAGTCGTCGCCGAGCGCGGATTCGAGGGCGATGACGCCGAGGAGGTGGAAGAGGCCGCCGAGGAAGGCTTCGTCGCCGACGCGGAGGCCGGCCCGGCCGGCGACGGCGCGGGCGACGATGGCGGCGTAGAGGCTGCGCTGCCAGAGCCAGGTGTGGTCGAGGCCGACGCCTTCGCGGGCGCGCAGGTCGGCGACGAGGGTGAAGCCGAGGGCGAGCGTCTTGACGGTCCGGAGGCCGAGGACGAGGACGGCATCGCGGACGCGGGAGATGGAGCGGGGCCGGCCGTAGAAGCCGCTGTTCGCCATGCGGAGGACGCGGGCGGCGAGGGAGGGGTCCCGCTCGATCATGGCGCCGAGTTCATCGAGGGAGACGTCGGGCCGCTGGACGAGGTCGATGACGCGGACCGCGACGGCCGGGATGGTCGGCAGGCGGTCGGAGTGCATGATCCGTTCGAGCGGGGAGCCGGGCATGGCCGGGGTACTCCTTGGCTGGCGGGACAGCCGGGTTGCGGTCGTTCCACCGTGGATATCGGCAGACAGCTGCGGAACAGGAGGGTGTTTTTGCGCGCGCCCCGGGTGTTCCCCTAGGGGGCACCGGACCGGGCCTTCCCGGCCGGCGGGGCGGGACCGGGCGGCCGTTGCGGAGCGCGCCGGGGCGGCGCACGCTGGGGGCCATCACCGCCGGGAGGATTCGTGCCGATGGCCGACGTCGAACCGCCGCCCGGGGCGCTCACCGGGAAGCGCCGCCACCGCCGCATCGCCTACCGCTGCGCCTTCGGCGAGCCGCTCGCCCTGTCTCTTATACACATCTGACGCTGCCGAC
>NZ_JANZZD010000051.1:0-4168 GCF_026419595.1 Tepidiforma sp.
AACTCCCAACTCCCAACTCCCAACTCCGTAGCCGCGGGCCTCCGTGCCCGCGGAGGGCCGGCGAGGCCCACCCCGGCGCTCGCATCCACCAGCTTCCCGCCTCCCGGTTCCCGCCTCCCGCCTCCCGGTTCCCGGTTCCCGGAACACCCGTTGGGCGCATGGCGCCCCGCGGGGACGGAGCCCCGCGACTACGCTTGGAGGTTGGAGGTTGGAGGTTGGAGGTTATCCTTTCTCCCCGTTCCCCGTTCCCCGTTCCCCGTTCCCCGTTCCCGCACCCCGTAGCCGCGGGCCTCCGTGCCCGCGGAGGGCCGGCGAGGCCCACCCCGGCGCTCGCATCCACCAGCTTCCCGCCTCCCGGTTCCCGCTTCCCGCTTCCCGCCTCCCTCCTCCACCGCCGCCGCGGAGCGGCGGCATCCCGCGGCGCCGCCGCCGAAGGCGGCCAGCCATCCCCCGCGGCGCCAGCCGCGCCACCGCCCCGCCTAAAACTTCGAATAATCCGGCTCCCGCTTCTCCAGGAACGCCTGCACCCCCTCCCGGAACTCCGGGCTCGCCAGGCACGCCTTTTGCTGCGCCCACTCGAACGCCAGCTGGTCGGCCAGCGAGGCCCCATCGAGCGACCGCCGGACCGCCCGGCGCGTATACGTCATCGCCGAAGGCGGCAGCGCCGCGTACTCGCGCGCCGTGGCCAGCGCCGTCTCCATCAGCCGCTCCGCCGGCACCACCTTCGAGACGATGCCCAGCGCCAGCGCCTCCTGCGCATCCACCATCCGCCCCGAAAAGAACAGGTCGGCCGCCCTCTCCGGCCCGATGAGCCGCGGCAGGAAGTACGACAGCCCGCAGTCCGGCGCCAGCGCCCGCTTGATGAAAATCGTCGAGAACCGCGCCTCCTCGCTCGCAATCCGGATATCGAACGCCGAGCAGAGGCCGAAGCCCCCGCCCACCGCGACCCCATTCACCGCCGCAATCAGCGGCTTGTCGCAGTGGTGGAGCGCGAGCACCACCCGCCCCACATCGCCGATGTCGTCGACCGCCGCGAACCGGCGCCCGTGCTCGTCCGCGCCCGCCGCGCCGATCGCCTGCAGGTCGGCCCCGGCGCACCAGGCCCGCCCGGCGCCGGTCACGACGAACGCTTTCACCCGGTCGTCGCGCCGCCCCGCTTCGATGGCAGCGAGGAAGTCGGCCAGCAGGGTCCCGCCCATGGCGTTCATCCGCTCCGGCCGGTTGAAGGTAATCAGCATGACCGGGCCGTCCCGGTCGACGAGGCAATCAGGCATCGCAGGGGCTTCCTTTCACAGGCAGAATCGGCCCGCCGGGACCGGCCGGCCACGCCGATTCTGCGCGAACGCGCGCGCTCGCGAAACCGTCCGCGTCAACGGGGGGGCGCCATCAGCCACGCGTCGACCGGCACCAGCGCCGCCATGTCGCTCGCCGACGCCCCGCAACCGAAGTCGGCGCTCACCACTTTCCCGTCCCGCACCATCACCATGAACGCGAGCGAACCATCCGAGAACACGACACCGAGTGTCCCAACCGGGAGCCGCTCGACCCGCGGGTGCTTCTCACCCGGCCGGAAGATTCCGTACACCTGCGGCGCCGGGTACCCTTCCGGGCGCCGCACGAACAGCCCTTCGAGCTCGTGCTCGTACACGAAGTTGTGGCAGCTCGCGGCGGGGAATACCGGCACTTGCGTCCCCGCTGCCGCACCCGCCGGGCACGGCGGCGCCTCCGTATCGATCCGCACCTCGGTGATGCACGGCTCATCCCGCCGGGCCAGCAGCGGCGCAATCCGCGCCCAATCCCGGGAGACGAGGGCGTCGATCACGGGCTGCAGCGAAGGTTCCACCGTCGCGCTTCCCCCGGGCCCGGCCGTCGCTGTCGCCCCTGCGGTTGGCGTCGCCGGCGGCGTCGCCGTCGGCGTTGGTGCGTCCTCGTCATCGTCCGAGCAGCCCGCGGCCCCGGCAGCGACAAGTGCCGCCAGCAACACCAGCGGTACGCGCAGCATCCATCGATGAATTCGCATCATCCGCTCCGTTCCTCCTTAAATTCCTGGCGTGCTCCGGTCGTTGACTCCGCCCAGTCACGGGATCATCAATACCGTACCAGCTCTAATAGTACAGGATCAGCTGCGAAGGCGAGACCGTAGAACCTTGAGGCGGATTGATGTATTCAATGATCCCGTCATTCGCGAGGTGGCCGAAGTGCAAATGCGCGGGACTTCCGCAGCTCGCCACGGTGTAACCAACGTACAACCACGTTTCAGACTGCCCGGGAGCAATGTCGACCGACCGTCCCCAGAGAAAGGAATGATCGCCGAGATGAACGTAATTCACCGTTCCGTAGTAATAGTACGTGTTTCCTGTATGGCGGTACAGGTGAAATTTGCTGCCCGGGCATGAACTGGTTCCCTGGTAGTTGTACACCTCATAATAGAGGTAATCTGAAGAGCTTGGGTTCTGCAGGTTCGAATAGACGCTCACCCCGCTCGCGGAAAGGTCGAGCGCCCGCTCGCCGTAGCTGCTCCCGTGACTCCACTCGGAGGTGACGGTCGCGCTAGCTGCCAGCGGAGCCCGTACATACCCGTAATGGGCCGCGACGGTGGATGCGGTGAGCGCGCCGAGCACGGCAGCCGCAATCGCGATCGAAAATCTGGCACATCCGGACTGGACGAACCAACCAGCACGCCGCGCCAGGCGTTTCCATACGGGAACCATGTCAGCCCTCCCACCCCGTGCCACGGACCACCGCCTCCAGTGCCGCGATGAACGCGCCATCCGAGGTGAACCCCGTCCCCTCCGCCGCCACGACCCATTGCCCGGACGCGGCCCACGCCTCCCGCGGGCCGAACCCGCCCGCCACGCGCTCCGATGGCACGAATGCCCGGAACGCCCAGCCGTGGATATCGAGGTCGAGCTCCCGTACCACCGGGCTCGATGCCGGCCGGACCAGCGTCACCCCGCCGCACTGGGTCCATGCGGCAATGCGCAGCCCCCGGCGCTGGACCGGGTCCTCAAGGAATGCACGCACGTGCGTCGCCCCGGCCGCCGTTCGCACCTCCACCGACCGCACCGAAAATCCCGGCACCGGCTCCAGGCCCTCCAGCCGCAGCGGCAGGCTCGCCGCATCGATGGCCCCGGGGCGTTCGGCAGCCGCCGCGTCGGCCAGCTCCGGCAGGAGACCGAGCGATTCCACCGCGCCCGAGGCTGCCACCGTGACCCCCGCTGGCGCAGGTGGGCAGGCAGCCGAGCCTGTGCCGGGGCCACCAATGCCGAGCACCGCCGCAATCCCGCCCAGGGCCGCCAGGCCGCCACCCGCCGCCAGGGTGCTCCGTAGCAGAACAGTTCTTGAGACTCGCATCGATCCAGGTCCTTTGAAGAGTCCTGGAGCTTCCGCTGCATGGCCTCCGCTCCAAGCTGCTCGAACCGTAACAAGTGTATTCGCGATTTGCAATCTCCGACCTGACCCGACCAGCCGCAAAGCCCCACCGGGGCCGCCGCTCCCGGACGGCCCGTCGACCGCACCCCTCTAGCACTCTCCCGTTGCGAGTGCTAATATGCGCTCGCTACCCTCACACCAGCAGCAACCCATAGGAGGAAACGCATACCCCATGGCTGCCAAGACCGCGACCAAGACGGAGACCAAGTCCAAGCTCATCCCCCTCGCTGACCGCGTCGTGATCGTCCCCCTCAAGCAGGAGGAGATCACCGCCAGCGGCCTCGTCATCCCCGATACCGCCAAGGAGAAGCCGCAGCAGGGCGAAGTCGTCGCCGTCGGCCCCGGCCGCCTCGATGAGAACGGCAAGCGCGTCCCCATGGACATCGCCGTCGGCGACCGCATCCTCTACGCCAAGTACACCGGCACCGACGTCAAGATCGACGGCCAGGATTACATCGTCCTCAACGAGAAGGACATCCTCTGCAAGGTCGAGTACTAACCCTTTCCCACCCCGGGGGGCGCGCAGCACGGGCCACGGCCCGCCGCTGACGCGCCCCTCCGCGCGATGAACGGAGTATCCCCATGGTTGCCAAGCAACTCCTCTTCGATGAGTCCGCGCGCCGGCGCCTGCGCGACGGTGTCGATGCCCTCGCCGACGCCGTCAAGGTCACCCTCGGCCCCCGCGGCCGCAACGTCGTGATCGACAAGAAGTACGGCGCCCCCAACATCACCAAGG
>NZ_JANZZD010000052.1:0-4111 GCF_026419595.1 Tepidiforma sp.
TTCCGCGTGCTCCGCATCGGGCAGGCATCCCGGCTGATCATCTTCATCGACGAGCTCGCCCGGCACAGCTACGAACTCGCGAGCGCCTGCCTCGCCTCCGCGCCGGCCGTCCTCGCGCGGCTCGACGAGGACGACCGGCTGCCGTTCATCACCTTCGCGACCGAGCTCGCCCAGACCTCCTGGGCCGATTCGCGCCTCTACTTCGACCGCGGCGTGCCGCTCATCGAAAAGGTGCACAGCGCCCTGCGGGAGCGGTTCCTCCTCCTCGCCGCGCAGGCTGCGCGCGGGCACCACCAGCGCTCGGCCTACCAGTACTTTGAAGACGCCGCGAACGCCCTCGGCGAGGTCGACCCGAACGACCACCAGCAGGTCATCATGCTCGCCGAGCAGCTGGCGCCGTATTCGCCGTTTGCGGCGATGGACTTCCTGACGGCGATGCCGACGGTGCTCCAGCGCATCCGCATCGACGAGCTGGAAGCGTGGCAGCAAGCCGGCCTCCGCATCCTCCAGGCCTCGGCCGAGGGCGGCGAAGCGTACTTCCGGCTGCAGTCCACCCGGGCCGAGGACATCCTCGAAAACCTCTCCTCCCGCGTCGAGCTCTCGCGCGTCGGCGAGGTCCTCCGCCTCTACTGCAAGGCCCTCACCGGCCGCAACGTGAGCATCCAGACGGCCGAGTCGCTCGCCGAGAAGGGCATCGGCTGGGTCGACGAGCACCGCGCCAGCACGGACGGGACGACGATCTTCCTGCCGGAGCTGATGGAGCGGTTCCCGAACAAGGAGGACAACTTCGCGGCGATGAAGGTGTTCGCCACCCACCAGGCCGCGCACATCGAGTTCGGGAGCTTCCAGTTCGAGTTCGACCGCCCCGGCGCCGTCTTCCCGACGCGGCGGCACGCGTTCGTCCGCGACCGCGAGCGCCCGGCCACGACGGACATGGAGGCGTTCTTCGACCTCTTCCCGGACCGGCAGCTCGCCAGCGACCTCTTCACCATCGCCGAAGACGCGCGCATCGACGCCCGCGTGAAGGACGAATACGGCGGCATCCGGCGCCACCTCGTGCGGATGCAGGCCGAGGAGCTGGAGCGGCGGCCGCCGGTCGAGATGATGCCGCTCCGCAACGCCTTCGTCGAAAACCTCGTCCGCGCCAGTCTCGACGGCCTCCACCTGGTCCGCTGGCCGCGGCATCGCGCGGAGGCGATGAGCCGCGCGCTCGGCATCCTCACCGCCCTCCAGGCACCCGGCGCCACGGTCGAAGACGCCGCCGAGGCCGCGCTCGCCCTCTACGAAATCGCCGTCTCCATCCCCAACATCCACGACGACGTCGACCCGGGCTCGTGGGACGCCGTGGAGCCGATGGAAGCCGGCCAGGCGATGCCGATGGAGGCAGCCGGCGAAGGCGGCGCCCAGGGCTCGCAGGCCCAGCTCGGCGGCGCCGGCGAAGGCGAAGAAGAGTACGAAAGCCCCCAGGAGATCGACTTCCGCGGCGACTTCAAGCCCGAGCTCGTCGACCTCCTCATGAAGCTGCGCGAGAACGCGCAGGGCGGCCAGGCCGGCCAGCAGCAGACGATGCCCCTCACCCCCGAGCAGCTCGCCGAGCTCCTCGCCAAGAGCGTCGAAATCGACCTCGACGCGATGGACGAGGGCGACCTCGACGCTTCGACCGGCATGTTCCTCTCGAACCTCATGAAAGAGGCTGGCACGCCCGCTTCCGAAAAGGGCGACCAGGGCGGCCAGCCGACCAGCGACAACTCCACCGGCGAAGGCGAAGGCGAAGAGCCGCTCAAGCCCATCGTCACCGTCTACTACTACGACGAGTGGGACTTCCGCGCGCAGGACTACAAGCCCCGCTGGTGCGCCGTCAAAGAGGCGAAGCTCGAAGAAGGCGACGACGGCTTCTACGAAAAGGCGCTCAAGGAGCACGCCGGCCTCGTCGCCCAGACCCGCAAGCAGTTCGAGCTGATGAAGCCGGAGATGTTCCGGAAAATCAAGCGGCTTCCCGACGGCGAAGACTTCGACCTCGACTCCGCCATCGAATGGATGGTCGAAAAGCGCGCCGGCGCCAACCCGACCGAGAAGATCTACTGGCGCCGGAACAAGATCGAGCGCGACGTCGCCGTCGCCTTCCTCATCGACATGTCGGCCAGCACCGACGAGGAGATCAACAAGCGCGACAAGAAGTACGACGACGACGATTACGACGACGACCCGCGGAAGTACCTCAGCTGGTGGGTTTCGAAGCGCCGGCAGGAGCTGACCTCGCCGCCGAAGCGGATCATCGACCTCGAGAAGGAGTCGACGGTCCTCCTCATGACGGCGCTCGAGACGATCGGCGACCAGTACGGCATCTACG
This sequence comes from Tepidiforma sp., assembly GCF_026419595.1. Taxonomy (NCBI): domain Bacteria; kingdom Bacillati; phylum Chloroflexota; class Tepidiformia; order Tepidiformales; family Tepidiformaceae; genus Tepidiforma; species Tepidiforma sp. The sequence goes on from NZ_JANZZD010000052.1 coordinate 2,351, forward strand.
GCTTTTCCGGCTACGGCCGCGACAACGTCGAGTTCTTCGTCATCAAGGACTTCGACGAGACGCTCGACCAGAAGATCAAGAACCGGCTCGACAAGATCACGCCGATCCGGTCGACGCGCATGGGCCCGGCCATCCGCCACGCCACGTTCAAGCTCATGCAGACCGACGCGAAGGTGAAAATCCTCTTCCTCCTGAGCGACGGCCGGCCGCAGGACCACGGTTACGGCCGCGACCGCACCGAGAAGGAGTACGCCATCCACGACACCAAGCAGGCGCTGAACGAGGCGAAGCGCGAAGGCATCACGCCCTTCGCCCTGACGGTCGACCGGGCCGGGCACGACTACCTGAAGACGATGTGCGAGGACATGGGCTACGAGGTCGTCGCCGACATCGAATCGCTGCCGAGCCGCCTGCCGACGCTCTACCGGCGGCTCACGGAGTAGCGGTGCGGCTCATCCTCGTCCGCCACGGCGAATCCGAGGGGAACGCGGCCGGCGTCTTCCAGGGGCGCATCGAGTACGGCCTCACCGCGCGCGGCCGGCTCCAGGCCGAACGCGCCGCCGCGCGCCTCGCGGGCGCTGCCATCGACCGCCTCGTCTCGAGCCCGCAGCGCCGCGCCCTCGAGACGGCCGCCGTCCTCTCCGCGCAGGCCGGCCTCGCGCCGGAGACCGTGGAGGAGCTGGCCGAGTACGACATCGGCGCGCCGAGCGGGCTGACCCCGGCCGAAATCCGCGCCCGCTTCCCGGGCGTGCTCGAAGCGCAGCGCCGCGGCGAGCCGGTCCGGTTCCCCGGCGAGGAGGGCCGGGAAGCCTTCGCAGCCCGCGTGCGCTCCCTGCTCGAACGGCTGACGCGGCTCGATGGCACGACCGTCGCCGTCACCCACGGCGGCGTCGTCGCGGCGGTCTGCCACCTCGTGCTCGGCGCCGACCTGCACAGGCGCGGCACCTTCCGCGTCGGCAACTGCTCCTTCACCGAGGTGGTCCGCGACGGGCGCGGCCGGCTCGTCATCGTGCGCCACAACGACACCTGCCACCTCGACGGTCTCGCCACCTTCGCGGACCGCGGCTGAGGCTGGCCCGGCGGGGTTAGTGGTCCGAGGGGGCCCAAAAACGGGCCTTGTGGCCCATCCTCCAGTTGACACACTCGAGTAATGTCATCGTGCGTGAACGTTGCAGAAGCAAAGGTTGCTTCGCGCACCTCATGGCAGCTGCCGCGCGGCAATACGGCACGGGCCCCTGGGCCACCAGTTCGATTGGAGGTTCCCATGAAGCGACGAACTCTGGACATCATCCTCTCCACGGGCGGTCTTGGCATTGCCATCCTGCTCGTCATCCTCGGAGCAGTGCTCTCGAACCAGGCCAGCTGGGGCCGCGACTACGTAAAGTCCCAGCTCGGGGACCAGCGCATCACCTTCGCGACCGAGGATCGCCTCAGCGACGAGGAGAAGACCTGGAAGCCAGGCTCGACCTGCCTGATCAAGTACGCGGGCCAGGCCCTGGTTACCGGTAAGCAAGCCGAGTGCTATGCGAACTACTACATCGCGATGCACATGCGCCGTTCGGCTGCGAGCGCTGCCGTCGATGGCAACAAGATGGGGTGGGACAACGAAACCTACGCCACGATGGGGCCCATCGTGACGGATATCCGGAACCGGCTGAACGAAGCGCGACAGGCCGGCAATGCGGCAGAAGCTGAGACCCTGCAGAAGCAGCTCGACGCGGCTACCTCTTTGAGGAGCACCTTCCAAACTGGCGAGACGCT
>NZ_JANZZD010000053.1:0-3257 GCF_026419595.1 Tepidiforma sp.
AACCTCCAACCTCCAACCTCCAACCTCCAACCTCCAACCTCCAACCTCCAACCTCCAACCTTCAACCTCCAACCTCCGGGGCGGGGAACGGGGGCGGGGCGGGCGGGGGCTACGGGAGCCAGCGGGGGACGTCGCCGCCGGCGGGAAGCGGGGTCCGCTGGCCGGTTTCGAGGTCGAGGACGATGGTGGTGAACTGCTGCGCCGTTTGCACGGTGTAGACGATGGCGCGGCCGCCGGGGGCGAGGTCCCAGTGCAGGACGAGGTCGGTGCCCGCGGCGAGGGCGATGGCGCGCAGCTGTCGCCCATCGCGGACGCTTTCGAGCAGGAGGTCGGTGCCGGTGCGCTGGGGGCCGATGACGCGCCGGAGGGTGGCGACGGTCTCGGCATCGAGGAAGCGGGGCGCGGAGCGGATCTCGCCTTCGCGGCCGAGGGTGAGGTCGATGGCGCCGTCGAGGCTCACGACGCGGACGGGCTGGGGCGGGAGGGCGCCGCTGGCCGAGCGGGGCACGCTTTCGAACGCAACGATGCGGGAATCGGGCGACCACGCGGCGGCGCCGCCGCGCGGCTGGCCGAGGTCGCGCCGCTCGCCGGTGGCGAGGTTGACCACGATGAGCCGGGCGTCGCTCGGCGAGACGTAGGCGAGGTGCTGGCCATCGGGCGACCAGCCGGGGTAAAGCGACGGCAGCCCTTCGGGGTCGAGCGTGGTAACGAATTCGCCGCTGAGGCGGACGAGCCAGGCGCGCGGCACGCCTTCGCCGCCGCCCGGGAGTTCATCGCGGCGGACGACGGCGAGGGTGGCGCCATCTGGCGACCAGGCGACACCGCCGATGTTGATGGCGGGGTCGAAGACCAGCGACCGGCCGGCGCCGTCGCTCACCTGCACGAGGGCGAGGCTGCCGCGGCCGTCGGCATCGGCGGCGACGACGGCGACCTGCGCGCCATCGGGCGAGACGGCGTAGTCGATGATGCGGGGCGCGCGGGCGAGGATGCGCGGCTCCTGCCCGCCGCGGAGTTCGACGAGGCGCTCTTCGGCCCGGCCGGGGGCGACCTGGATGACGGCGACGCCGGGTTCGCGGACGGTGAAGCGGTGTTCGAACGGTTCGCGCAGGGGTTCGCCGGCGCGGCCGAGGCTGCCGGGGGCGAGCCGGACGGTGTACTGGCCGGGTTCGAGGACGGCCGCCGGGAGGAAGACGAGCGTCCGGCCGCGCCAGCGGATGGCGCCCTCGAGGGGCGGTTCGAAGGAGAGCGCGGCCTCGACGGCCTCGCGGGAAGGTTCGCGGTCGAACGTGAGCGTGATTTCGCGCAGGGTGACGGGGGCCGGGACGGCGGCATCCGGCTGGGCGAGGACGACCTGGACCCGGCGCTGGTCGCCGAGGAGGAAGACGGCGGCGAGCACGCCGAGGACGATGGCCGTCACGGCGCCGAACGCGGCGAGGGCGGGGCGTTCGTCACGGATAAATGTACGGATTTTGCGGCGCCTCGATGGGGGTGACGGCGGCGGCGAGCACGACGGGCTCGCCATCCGGGCCGATACCGACGCGCCCTTCGACGCGGACCCACTGGTCGTTCGTGAGCGCCCCGGCATCTTTCCATGCGACGGGCAGGGTGAACCCCTGCGCATCGGCGATACAGCAGGCGACGACGAAGCGGGCGACGCGGAGGCGGTCGGGCGGGTCGTCGGGCTTGCGGAAGACGAAGCCGATGACGTCGACCGGCTGGCCGGCGATGGCAGCCGGGTCGGCGGTTTCGAACTCGTAGGCCCACTGGTAGATGTTGCGGCGGGCCGGGTCGGCGGCGCTGGCGGAGGCGCCGAACTGACGGGCAGCGGTCGCCGCGAGGTCGAGGTTCGTCGAGGCGAGCGGGCGGGGGGTGTAGGCGGCGCCGAGGAGGAGCGGGAGGCCGATGAAGGCGGCCGCGAGCCCGCCGGCGAGGGTGGGCCGGGCGCCGTCGCGCCGGCCGCGGCGGAGGGCATCGGCGAGGGTCCACGCCCCGAGCAGGAGGAGGCCGGCGGCGGTGACCCAGAGCACGGGGACGTACCAGCCCTGCACGATGTTGCGGGCGCTGCCATCGGCGAGGCGCCACGCGATGAGGAGGCCGAGGGCGGCCGCCGCGCCGCCGAACGCGAGCCGCCTCACCATGCCCGCAGCTCCGCGATGGCGGCCCCGGCGAACGCCACCTGCGCGCAGATGACCACGAGCAGGACGACGGCCGGGCCGGAGAAGAGGCGCAGGTACATCGGGATCGATTTCAGGTTGACGAGCGGGCCGAACACGAGGAAGCCGAGCGCCGGCCCGAGCCCGATGGCGCCGCCCAGGCCGGCCACGACGAAGGCATCGACGCTGGAGCAGATGCTGAGGAGGAAGGCGAGGAACATCATCGCGGCGATGGAAAGGAAGACGCCGCGGGCGGAGAGGAACTCCTCCTGGTCGGCGAAGACCTGGATGGCGGCGGCGAGGGCAGCGCCGACGACGAGGAACTGGAAGAGCTCGAAGAACTCTTCGAGGATGCGCGGCGCCCAGGTCGAAGGGCCGGCGGGCGCATGGCCTTCGGCGCCGGGGGCATCGGACGCGGCATCGAGCGGCAGGGCGATGTCGCGCCGCAGCCGGGAGACGACGATGGCGACCGCGACGGCGGCGAGGACGGTCAGGAGGAGCCGCAGGATGACCAGCTCGGCGCTGCGGAAGGCGAGCCAGGTGGTGACGATGACGATGGGGTTGATGACCGGGGCGGCGACGAGGAAGGCGAGGGCGAATTCGCGCCGGCCGGCGAGCGCGAGCCGGTGGGCGAGCGGCCGGTTGCCGCAGTCGCACATGGGGAGGACGAGGCCGGCCGAGGCGCCGGCGGCGACGGCAGCCGCGGGGTTGCGGAGCGCGGCCGTGGCGAGGACCCGTTCGACGAGCGGCCCGGCGACGACGGAGATGACGACCCCCGCGAGGAGGAACGGCGTCGCCTCGAAGAGGAGCGCGAGGAAGATGTTGGCGAAGTCGCTCACGGGGACATGGTAGCGGGAACCGGGAAGCGGGAAGCGGGAGGCGGGAAGCGGGAACCGGGAGGCGGGAAGCGGGAGGCGGGAGGCGGGAACCGGGAAGCGGGAGGCGGGAACCGGGAACCGGGAGGCGGGAAAAGGGGGAGGCGGGAGGCGGGAAGCGGGAAGCGGGGAACGAGGGCCGGGGAGAGAGGATAACCTCCAACCTCCAACCTCCAACCTCCAACCTCCAACCTCCAACCTCCAACCTCCAACCTCCAACCTCCAACCT
>NZ_JANZZD010000054.1:0-2967 GCF_026419595.1 Tepidiforma sp.
GTGTAATCCCGGGGGATTCGAGCCTCTCGCGAGAATTTCGTAAGAACCGGGTGCGTACCTTCCGGGACGACAAACCGTTCCCGGAGGAACTCGCAGATGACCCGCCGCCTCGTTACGCTCGCTATTTCGGTGTCGGCCCTCGCCGTTATCGCCCTCGCGGGCGCGGCCCCGTACCAGTCCTGGTAAACCGGCGCGCAGGGGGCTAACCCTGCACGCAGCAGCCGAATCCGAGACAATCGCCCGCATGAAGCGCCATGCGGGCGATTTGTTCGTCCTCGGGGCCGCTGCGGTCATCTTCCTCGCGCAGCAGCTCGCCATTTCGTACATGCCGCTCGACGGCGCGGCCGGCGCGATGCGCCGCATGCTCTTCCTCGTCACGACGGCCGCGCTCGCCCTGATGGCGCTGTACTTCCGCCGCTTCTTCGGCGCCTGGCTTGTCTCGGCGGGCATCCTGATGAATCTGCTGCCAATGGCGGCTCATGGCGGGGCGATGCCCATCGACTTCGCGATTTTGCAGCGCTCGGGTGCCTTCCCGGAAGTCACCGAGGCCGATATCGGCCGCCAGACCAACCACGGGAAGGACGTCGTCCTCCGGCGCGACGACATCCGGTTCTACTGGCTCTCGGACCGGTTCATCGTCGACCTGCCGCTCTATGGAACGAACATCTACTCCGCCGGCGATTTCGTCCTCTTCGCGGGGCTCGGGCTCGTCGCGGCGCAGGCGGCAGTGATGGCGTTCCGCCCCGGCGGAGAGCGGGCGGACGCGGCGTCCCCGGCTGAGAACGTCGAACGGGGGGCCGGATGACACGGTTCGTCATCTACGGTGCGGGGGCCATCGGCGGCACGATCGGGGCGCGGCTCCACCTCGCCGGCGCCGAGGTCGCCCTCATCGCGCGGGGCGCGCACCTCGACGCGATACGGACACACGGACTCCGTTTCCGGACACCCGACGGGGAGCACCTGCTGCGCATCCCGGCGGCGGGGCGGCCGAGCGACATCGAGTGGCGGCCGGGCGACGTCGTGCTGCTCTGCATGAAGACGCAGGACACGGCTGCCGCCCTCGCCGAGCTCGAGCGCAGCGTCGGGACCGCGGTGCCGGTGGTCTGCGCGCAAAACGGGGTCGAGAACGAGCGGCTCGCAGCGCGGCGGTTCCGCGACGTGTACGCGATGCTCGTCGCGCTGCCCGCGACGCACCTGGAGCCGGGCGTGGTGACCGCCTCCGGCGCGCCGCTCAGCGGCTGCCTCCATGCCGGGCGCTTCCCCGCCGGCATCGACGGCACCATCCGGGACGTGTGCCGGGCGCTGGACGGTGCAGGGTTCCGGAGCGAGGCCGTCCCGGATGTGATGGCGCTGAAGTACCGAAAGCTCCTCCTCAACCTGGGCAACGGCGTGGACGTCCTGCTCGGCGGCAGCTCTTGGGGCGCCGGGGGCGCGGTCGGCCGGTTCCTCGAACGGCTCCGCGCCGAAGGAGAGGCAGCCTTCCGCGCTGCCGGCATCTCCGCCGTCAGCCCCGAGGAGTACCGCGAACGGGTCACGGCCCACTACCGGTCGGTGCCGGTCGCGGGAGAGCAGCGCTCGGGGAGTTCGACGCTGCAGAGTGTCCTGCGCGGCCATACCGTCACCGAAGTCGACTACCTGAACGGCGAGATCGTCATGCTCGGGATGCTGCACGGCGTCCCGACGCCGGCGAACCGCACCGTCCGCGAACTCGCCGCCCGGGTCGCGGCCGAGGGCCGGGGCCCGGGGCACCTGACGGTCGACGACCTGGAGCGGCTCGCCGGTTCGCCGCGCTGAGTGCCGCAGGTTGCCGGCGCAACCATTCGCGGAGAGCGACAGAATGCGAGCGCCGCGCTTGCCCGGGGCGTACGATGGCGCGGCCCAACCCGGGCGAGGAGCAGCTGACCATGGCGAAAATCATCGAGATCGAGGGCATCGGTCCGACCTGCGCGGCGAAACTGGAGGCAGCGGGCATCCCGACCACCGAGGCGCTGCTCGAGCAGGCCGGCTCGGCGAAGGGCCGCGAGCAGGTCGCCGAGAAGGTCGGCGTGACGACGGCGAAGGTGCTCGAATGGGTCAACCGGGCGGACCTGATGCGCGTCAAAGGCATCGGGTCGGAATACTCGGACCTGCTCGAGGCGGCCGGGGTCGACAGCGTGAAGGAGCTGGCGCAGCGGCGGCCGGAGAATCTCCACGCCAAGCTGCTCGAAGTCAACGAGGCGAAGAAGCTCGTCCGCCAGGCGCCGTCGCTCTCGGCGGTCGAGAAGTGGGTCGCCGAGGCGAAGACGCTCCCCGCGGCGGTCACGCACTGACGAGCGGCGGCCAAGAAGCCGAAGTCGCGCGGTGGCTCGACGACCTCCTCGGACCCGGGCACGGCCGGCGGGTGATCGCTATCCGGGATGACCGGGTGCTGGTCTCGAAAGTGTCGCCGGGCCTGCCCGCGCGGGTCGTCGAGGCGGTGACGAACCTGTCGGCCCTGTTCGACCCGGCGGCGCTGCGCGACTGCATGCCCCCGGGGCTCCCTCCTGCCAAAGCGTGGCACGCGGCGGCCTCGGCCATCGTGCGGGAGGCGAAGGCAGCAGGACGGCTCGACGGTACGGGCGCGGCCGAGGTGCTGGCCGGGATCGACTCGGCAGCCGCCCTGCTGGCTTCGTGCTGCTGGACGGGCGGCGACGCGGCGAGCTGGCGGCCGAGCGACGCGGAGCGCTCGGCGCTGGACGATGCCGAAGCGCGGCTCGCCCGGGGCGCCCGCGGCCTCTTCACCCGCGTCTACGGCACGTGGGAAGGGAGGCCCGTGGAGAACCACTGTCCCGGCGCCGAGGCCGCGCGGGCGCTCTTCGCGGCTGCGCGCGCGGCACTCGAGGGGGACGGCCGGGCGGGACCGGCTTGCCCGGGAGACGGTCGGCCCGTACGATGAGAAAGCTTCGGCCCCGTGGTGTAGCGGTCTAACATGCCACCCTGTCAAGGTGG
>NZ_JANZZD010000055.1:0-2807 GCF_026419595.1 Tepidiforma sp.
TCGCCAGACTGTCGAAGGACCTCCGCATGTCCGTCGGCGCCGCCGCGAGGAAGATGCGTACAGACGGCGGCAGCGTCAGCATGGCCGGCCCTCCAGAGCGTCCGCCAGCCGCGCCAGGGCATGCGGGTCCAGGTCGGCAGCGGCCCGAAGGACTCGCCCGCTGCGAAGAACGACCTCCACCACAGAGGAGCGCAGCTCAGGCAGGATCGCCGCCCCGGCAGGCGCACCGGCGACTACGCGCACGGGCAGGAACGGCACGCTCCGGCCCGCAGGGGACCTGTCGGCCTGCCCGCGCTGCGGCAGGCACGCAGGCGTTTTCATCGCGCCCGAGACTGCGGATCGAGGCGCGGGAGGCTTGGCGCCGGAGCGGGTGCCGGCGGCCTTCTCCAGGCGATGCTTCCAGTACTGGAACGCAGACGGCGCCAGGCCGTAGCGCGAGCAGAACCTGGCCTGAGACAGCCCGCTCTCCTTGAACCGCGCCAGCCGCCGCTCCCACTGGCGGCGGACCCTTGCCCTGCGTCCTGTCCCTGACGCCTGCGACCGATGTGCCGCGAGTGCTGCGTGCGCCATGCATGTGCCCTCCTCAAGCGCCCGCAGCGCATCGTCGGCAACACTCGTACCTTTGGGAAGATGGTCACGGTTGGACGCTTACCGCCTCCGACCTCGCCGACGGCGCCCGCACGGTTTCCGTATCGCTGAAAGACCGCGCCGGCAACGCGGCGTCGGCGTCGTGGACGTTCACGGTTGACGCCACTCCTCCGCGCATATCCGCGCTGACGCCTCCGGACGGTTCCTGGACGGGGAACAGGCGTCCGGCCGTCTCGGCGGCCTTCGAGGACGCCGGCAGCGGCGTGGACGTTTCTTCCGTCTCGCTGAAGATAAACGGCGCAGAGGCGGCCGGGGCGGCGGCCGGCCCCTCCGGCGTCTCGTGGACTCCGCCGCGGGACCTCGCCGACGGCCACTTCGCCGTATCGCTGTCTGTAAAGGATGTCGCGGGGAACGAGATCTCCGCCGCGTGGGGTTTCGACGTTGACGCCACGCCGCCGCTCATCTCCGGCCTGTCTCCTGCGAGCGGCTCGGTGGTGCGCGTGCAGCCCGTGTTCAGCGGCCGCGTCGAGGGAGCGAACGCCGTCCGGTTCTTTCTGGATTCGGCGGAGATACCCGGCGTTTTCGTGGCGGGCGACGGGAGTTTCGAGTGGGAGGCGGCCGGCCTGGAGAACGGTCCGCACACGTTCCGCGTGGAGGCCTCCGATCTGGCGGGCAATTCCGCGTCGGCCTCGACTACCGTGACGGTCCGCGCCTCGCCGCCCGCTCCGCCGGAGATACTGTCTGTCGTCTCGACGCCCATCCGGCGCATGTTCGTCAAACTGCGGTGCGCGCCTGGCGACGCGGGTTTCGTACGGCCGTCGGCGGAATTTCTGAAGGGCGGAGGCGAGGAAGAGCCGGCGCCCGGCTGGCGCGTGCTTTCCGTCAGGACCTCCGGCGATGTCTTCACGCTCGAGATCGCGCCCGGCGAATCGGACTCGGCGCTCCTGCGTGTGCGGCTTGCGGACGACGCGGGCCTGTTCAGCGCGGCGGTGGCGCGGGCCGTCGAGTACACGCCCGGCTCGATTCCCGGCGAGGCCACGATCTCGATAGTCTCGCCGCTGCCGGAAGCGGGGCGCGATTACGTGCTGGTCGGCGGCCCCGGCATGACGGAGAAGAAAATCTCCGTCGCCGTGTACGCGACCGGCGCTGGGCCGCTTTCGATAACGTGTTCGGGCGTATCGGTCGAACCGCCGCCCGCGGCCGCCGGCTTGCACACGCTGACGGGCGTGCCGCTCGTCGAGGGCGATCAGACGCTGCGCGTATCGCTGACGGATGCCGCGGGCGGGAGCGAGTATGCCGAGCTGAAGGTCGTGTGCGACACGACGCCGCCGGTCGTCCGCATCGTATCGCCGACGAAGACGTTTCCGTTGAGCGACCGGCTGCTTGCGCGCGAGCGGAACCGGCCGCTGCCGCTGAAGGGGGAGGTGTCGGATCGTCTGGGGGTGAGCCTGAAGATGACCCGCGCGGCGGACGAGGTGCTGGTCGGATGGTACGGGGGATCGGCGACATACATATATTCCGCGCCGGAGCCGCGGCCGAGGCCCGACCTGTGGGACGAGCTTTTTGTATCGGAGCCTGCGCCCGATTACCGCGAGTATCCGGAGCATGAGCGGCCCGCGCCCGAGGTGCCCGATCCCGATCCGGACGATCCGATGGCGGCGCGTACGTTCGAGGGGGCGCTGGATGTGGGTAGCGGGCTCGAGGGGCTGGAGTCGGTGACCGTAGAGGAGGCGCGCTGGGGGAAGGGGAACGGAGTGTTCCGGTTCGAGGTGGCGGCGAGGGACGAGCTTGGGAACGAATCGGAGCCGGTGGTCGTTATGGTGGAGCTGGACACGGTGGCGCCGAGGGTGAGGCCTGCGGCGAACGGGCTTGGTGGGCTTGATGTGTGGCCTCCGAGGGCGCTGGACGTTCTGGACGGAGACATGGCGCGGCTGGAGGCGGCCGGACGCCGCGCGCGTCTTGGCGGGCGGGGGATAGAGCCGGGGCTGCTGTGGGTGCTGGAGGGCGCGAGGGCAGGCGCTGCCGCGCCGCCGCTCTCTCCGCCCCTTGCATATTCGGCGGAAGACCTTGCCGGCAACGTCCGCACGGAAAGCGACAGTCCCTGGGACATCCGCGGCAGGGCGTACCGTATCGAAGGTTGCCCGACAACGGCATGGAAGCGGGGTTTACATGTCGTTTGCCGTCAGATATGCTGACGCGATCCTCCCGCCGAGGATAAA
>NZ_JANZZD010000056.1:0-2703 GCF_026419595.1 Tepidiforma sp.
CTCCTGTTCGGGGCGCTGCTTGCCGCCGTCGGCTCGCTCCAGCTCCTCTATCTCGAGTCGCTGCGCCTGCGCACCCGCGAAACCCGCGCCCTCGCGCACTTCAAGGAGGAGCTTCAGCCGCGGCTCGGCTTTGAAACAGAACAGGGCGCTTTTGTTTTTTCTTTCATCAAGCACACGCTCCTCGTGCTGTGCGGCGCCGCCTTCGTCATGGCTTCGGGCGGCGCCTCGTGGACCGGCCGCCTGGAGGCCGCCGTCTCGGCCTGGCTCGTCATGGTCGCCGCCTCCTACGTGATTCCGCAGACGCTCTGCCGGCGCAGCTCCGGACGCTGGATGTCGCCTCTCGTCCCGCTCTACCGGCTGCTCGCGCTCCTGTTCCGCCCCGTCACGGCCAGCCTCGCCTTCCTCGAAAAGCTCTTCGAGCTCGGGCAGCCGGAAGAGGAAGAGGCGCCTTCCTCCGGCGCCGAGGAAATCGAAGCGCTCATCTCCGCCGGCGAAGAGGAGGGCATCCTCGAGCGCGAGGATTCGCGCCTCATCCAGAACGTCGTCGCCTTCGGCGACAAGCGCGTCCGCGAAGTCATGACCCCGCGCCGCGAGATCGTCGCCATCGAGGTCAGCTCCTCGCTCGACGACCTGCGGCGCCTCGCCCGCGAGCAGCAGTTCTCCCGCATCCCCGTCTACGAAGGCTCCATCGACCGCATCATCGGCTTCGTTCACGTGCGCGACCTCTACGAGCTCGACGAGGAGCAGCGCCGCACGAAGACCATCCGCGACCTCATGCGGCCCATCGAGGCCGTGCCCGAGACCAAGCCCGTCGCCGCGCTGCTCCGCGAGATGCAGGAGCGCGGCATCCACATCGTCTACGTCGTCGACGAATACGGCCGCCTCGCCGGCCTCGCCACCATGGAGGATCTCGTCGAGGAGGTCTTCGGCGAAATCCGCGACGAGCACGAGCCCCAGCACGACGTCGAGCGCGGCGAGGACGGCTCCATCACCGTCTCCGGCGCCTTCGACCTCGACCATCTCCACGAATACTTCGGCTTCCGCCCCGGCGACGACGTCGAGGCCACCACCGTCGGCGGCCTCGTCAGCGAGTGGCACGGCTCGGTGCCGAAGCCCGGCGAGGTGATCGAGCAGCAGGGGCTGCGCATCGAGGTGCTTTCCTCGGACGACTACCGCGTCGACCGCGTCCGCATCCGCGCCTCAGAGTCCCCGGAGGAGAAGCAGGATCGTGAAGCGCAGGGCTGAAAAAACGCAATCGAAAAAATTTGTTTCGGGCTTCGTGTCCATCCTCGGCCGCCCGAACGCCGGCAAGTCGACCCTTCTCAACGCCCTCGTCGGCGCCAAGCTCGCCATCGTCAGCGACCGGCCCCAGACCACGCGCACCCTCGTGCAGGGCGTCTGGACCACAACTTCGGCCCAGGTCGTCTTCCTCGACACGCCCGGCATCCACGACGCCGACACCCTTTACAACCGCTGGATGATGGAGTCCGTCGCCGAAGCCCTCAGGGATCGCGACCTGCTCCTGCTCGTCATCGACAGCACCCGCAAAGTCTCGCCCGCCGACGAGCGCACCGTGGAGCTCATCCGCAAGAGCGGCGCCCCTGCCCTCGCCGTCTTCAACAAGGTGGACGCCGTGCGGCCGAAATCGCTGCTGCTGCCGCTCATCGACCAGTACCGCCAGTGGCACAGCTTCGAGGAATACCTCCCCATCTCCGCCCTCACCGGCGACGGCCTCGGCGAGCTGCGCGAGGCCATCCTGAAGCGGATGCCCGAAGGGCCCGCCTGGTATCCGGCCGATCATCTCACCGATCAGCCCGAACGGTTCCTCGCCGCCGAAATCATCCGCGAAAAGATCCTCCACCTGACGCGCGAAGAAGTGCCCCATTCCGTCGCCGTCACCATCGATGCCTGGGAGGATTCTCCAAAGCTGCTCCGCATCCTCGCCACCGTCCACGTCGAGCGTCCCGGGCAGAAGGCGATCGTGCTCGGCGCGCAGGGAGCGAGGCTCAAGGAGGCGGGCACGGCGGCGCGGCTCGAGCTCGAAGCCGTGCTCGGCAGGAAGGTCTACCTCGAGCTCTTCGTCAAGGTCAGCGAGAAGTGGCGCGAAAATCCGCGCTTCCTGAAAGAGCTCGATTGGCGCTCGATGCGCGGCGCCGACAGCGGGGAATGACATTCCGCCCCCGGCGGCAATTGCCCTGCATCGGCCCGCGCCCGGGCGGGTTCCGTCATTCCGCCTGCGCCCGGTCTGCGCACTCCCGCGGTTGCCGCCGTCATTCTGCCCGATGCCTGCGCCGGACCAGCCGCGGGCGGAGCGCGGCCCCCGGTAGGTCGGGAAATTTCCGCGGCGGCTCATCCTGTGAGCCTGCCGCTCCCGCACGCTGAGGCCATAGGAGGTCTTTCTGCAAGTGATTTCCATGACCCGCAGAACCATCTTCCCGCTGCTGTTGGCGGCGCCCGCTGCGCTTGCCGGAGTCGGCAGCAGGGAAGTCCGCTACCTCGGCGGCATGTGGACGGACGTCCCGGAAGGCACGGAAGGCCGCGTCGAGCTGACCGGCGACGCCGCCGTGTTCCATTTCGCCGGCAGGTCCTACCGCCTGCCGTATGCGAGCATCCCCAGCATCGAGTACGGCCAGAAAGTGGGCCGCCGCATCGGGGCCCCCATCGGATGGGGCGCCACCACGCTCGGCCTCGCCGCCCTCCCCA
>NZ_JANZZD010000057.1:0-2668 GCF_026419595.1 Tepidiforma sp.
AGGTTGGAGGTTGGAGGTTGGAGGTTGGAGGTTATCCTCCCTCCCCGTTCCCCGTTCCCCGTTCCCCGTTCCCCGTTCCCCGTTCCCCGTTCCCCGTTCCCCGTTCCCCGTTCCCCGTTCCTCCCGTCTCCACACTCCCAACGCCCAACTTCGTAGCCGCGGGGCTCCGTCCCCGCGGAGGGCCGGGAGGCCCACCCCAATCGCCGAATTCAACCTCTCCCGGTTCCCTCCTCCCTTCTCCCTCCTCCCTTCCCCCTCCTCCCTTCTCCCTCCTCCCTACTCCCTGAGAATCGCCTCGAGGAACGCCGCCACCCCATCCTCCCCCGGGCCGGGGATGAGCTGCTGCGCTGCCGCCTTCGCCCCCGGCGTCCCCGTCTCCACCGCCACCGCGAGCCCCGCCGCGCGGAACATCGGCACGTCGACCTCCGAATCGCCGATCGCCACGGCCTCCGCAGGGTCGATGCCGAGCGCGGCGCACAGCGCCCACAGCCCGTGCCCCTTGTCCACGCCCTTCGCCGTCACCGACACCATCCCGTCGCCTGTGAACGCCAGCGCGTCGAACAGCTCCACACGGTCCGACCACGCGCGCAGCTCCGCCAGCCGCGGGTCCTCGGCGCCCGGTTCGGCCAGCACCGCCAGCGCCCCCGTGAGGTCGGCATCCCGCAGCGACGTCACCGGGCGCAGCCATTCCGGCGCATTCGCCGCCCATGGCGGCAGTTCGTTCGCCCGCCGGTAGGCGAAGCCGGGCAGCGCCACCGTCGCCGGCCACCCGGCGCGGTCGCACAGCTCGGCCACGAACTGCGCGAACTCCGCCGGCAGCGGCCGCTGGGCCACCGGGTCGCCGCCCGGCGCGCGCACGTCGGCCCCGGCCGAGGCGATCGCCGCCGCCGCCAGCCCAATCCCTTCGAACGGGCGAACCGCCGCCTGGTACCAGCGCGCCGTCGCCGGCGCCACCACGATGCCCGCCTCGTGGGCGGCCCGGAGCGCGGCGGCCGTCCGCGGCGAAAGCCCGCCCGCCCGGTCGAGCAGCGTGCCATCGAGGTCGATGGCGATCAGCCGGTAGCGCATGCCCCTACCCGCGCGGCAGCCCGAGCCCGCGCGTCGCGATGATGCCGCGCTGGATCTCGCTCGTCCCCGCCGCGATCGTCGAGCTGACCGCCTGCAGGTAGGCCGTCGCCTGGTCGATCACCTGGTGCCGGCTGCCGTCGCGCAGCTGGCCCGCCATCCCGAGCAGGTGCATCCCGGTCAGCGCAATCCGCTGGCTCATTTCGCTCCCGAACAGCTTCGACGCCGAGGCTTCCGTGTTCGGCACCAGCCCCCGCGCCTGCATCGTCGCCACCCGGTAGGCGAGGAACGTCCCCACGTTCACCTCCACCGCCCGCTCGGCCAGCTCGTGGCGGATGCTCGGACGCTGCCGGGCGAGCTCCGGCCGCGCCTTCGCCAGCGCCACCAGCCGCTCCACCGACCGCCGGCCGCCCGCGTACGCCTGGATGCCCGACCGTTCGAAATCGAGCGCCACCGCCATGTGGTACCAGCCCCGGTTCACCTCGCCCACCACCTGCGTCGCCGGCACCCGCACGTCCTCGAAGAACACCTCGTTGAAGCCGTGCCGGTTCGCCATATTGATGAGCGGCCGGACCGTGATGCCCGGGCTCTTCATGTTCACCATGAACATCGTGATGCCCTTGTGCTTCGGCGCATCCGGGTCCGTCCGCGCCGCCAGCCAGCCCCAGTCCGCCAGGTGGCCGCCCGAGGTCCAGATCTTCTGGCCGTTGATGACGTAGTCGTCGCCGTCCTTCACCGCCCGCGTCTGCAGCGCCGCCAGGTCCGAACCGGCGCCCGGCTCGCTGTAGAGCGTGCACCACCAGTCCTGCGCCTGCGCGATGCGGGGGATGAACGTCCGCTTCTGCTCCTCCGTACCGTAGAGCATCAGGCTCGGCCCGACCCACGCGATGCCCATGTTGCCGACGGGCGCCTGCGCGTAGGCCATCTCTTCGTTGTAGACGAGCTGCTTCAAGTGCGAAGCGCCGCCGCCGCCGTACTCCTTCGGCCAGGCCATCGCGAGCCAGCCGCGGGCCGCCAGCTTCCGCTGGAAGCCCATCGTGTACTCCTTTTCTTCCTCGTTCGAACGGAAGCCGCCCTCGTAGCCGCGCTGGAGGCGCTCCTCCTCCGGCGGCAGGTTTTCGCGGATGAACTGGCGGACCTCCTCGCGGAACGCCTCGACCTCGGGGTCATACCGGAAACGCATGGGTGCAGGGGCCTCCGAACCTTCGTGTGCCCCGAACTATACGCCGTTTCGGCGGGGCGGGGGTCAGTCGGTGAAGTTGGCGCCCTTCTCCAGGTTGTGCCGCGCGCAAAGGAGTTGGATGTTGTCGGGATCGCGGCTCGAACCACCCTTCGAATACGGAAGGATGTGGTCGAAGTGCAGGTCGGTCGTCGCGCCGCACTTCACGCAGCGCCCACGGTCGCGTTTGTAGACCTCCTGTTGGACCCACCCAGGAATCCGGCGCTCTGGCGCTTGGTCGATGTCCAGTTCGACGGTCCATTCGCCGGTTGGCGCCTCGTTCGAGGGAACAAGCAGGAATTTGAACACCTTCCGGCCCTCCTGGGGCGATAGCTCGTAGCGATAGTCCGTGAGCACGTAGGCGCCCCGGAACGTCCAGATGCC
>NZ_JANZZD010000058.1:0-2450 GCF_026419595.1 Tepidiforma sp.
CCGGGAGAGTGTCAACTTCCAACCTCCAACCGTCGTCGCGGCGCGGAGGGGAGGCCCGTAGTCGCGGGGCTCCGTCCCCGCGGGGCGCCATGCGCCCAACGGATGTTCCGGGAACCGGGAGGTACTTGAACTCGAACGCCGGGGTGGGCCTCGCCGGCCCTCCGCGGGGACGGAGCCCCGCGGCTACGGAGTTGGGAGTTGGGAGTTGGGAGTTGGGAGTTGGGAGGGAGCGTAACGGCGGCTCGCGGACTCGCGGACTCGCAACCTCCAACCTCCAACCTCCAACCTCCAACTTCCAACCTCCAACCGCACAGGTGTTCTATACTGGGCGGCCGTGACGGCTGCAGCGGATGGGCTCGGGCGGGCGCGCGCGGTGCTCCGGGAGGTGTTCGGCTACGGGAGCTTCCGGCCGGGGCAGGAGGCGGTCATCGCCGACGTGCTGGCGGGGCGGGATGCGCTCGTGGTGATGCCGACGGGCGGCGGCAAAAGCATCTGCTACCAGGTGCCGGCGCTGGTCCTCGGTGAGGGGCTCACGCTGGTGGTCTCGCCGCTGCTCGCGCTCATGAAGGACCAGGTCGACGGCCTCCGCGCGATGGGCGTCGCGGCGGCGGCGATCAATTCGACCCAGGAGACCGACGCGCAGCGCGCCGTGCTGGCGGCGTGCGCCGAGGGGCGGGTGCGGCTCCTCTACGTCGCGCCCGAGCGGTTCCAGTCGGGCAGCTTCATGGCGGCGCTGCGGGCGATCCGCATCGCGCGGCTGGCGGTCGACGAAGCGCACTGCATCAGCCAGTGGGGGCACGACTTCCGGCCGAGCTACCGCGACCTCGGGGCGGTGCGGGAGCGGCTCGGTTCGCCGCCGACGGTGGCGCTGACGGCGACGGCGGACCCGCTGGTGCGGCAGGACATCGTCGAGCGGCTGCGGCTGCGGGAGCCCGCCATCCACGTGGCGGGGTTCGACCGGCCGAACCTCCGCTTCGAAACGGCGCGCGCGGGCAGCCTCGCGGAGAAGGCGGAGGCGGTGGCCGATGAGCTGGCGCCGCTGCGGGGCGCCTCGGCAATCGTCTACTGCGCGACGCGGAAGCGGACGGAGGACCTCGCGCGGGAGCTGCAGCGGCGGGGCATCCGCTGCGCGGCCTACCACGCGGGGCTGCCGGACGGCGACCGGCGGCGCATCCAGGACGCCTTCGCGCGGGACGCCGTGCGCGTCATCGTGGCGACGAACGCGTTCGGGATGGGGATCGACAAGCCGGACGTGCGGCTCGTGGTGCACCACGACCTGCCGGATTCGCTGGAGTCGTACTACCAGGAAGCGGGGCGGGCCGGGCGGGACGGCGACCCGGCGCGCTGCCTGCTGCTCTTCAGTGCACGGGACCGGCAGCTGCGGGAGTACTTCATCGAGATGGCGCACCCGAGCGCGGAGCGGGTGGTCGAGATCTACCGCGCGCTCGTCGCGGCGGAGGGGCGGCGGGTGCACGTGCGCGACCTGATGAAGGAGGAGGACGAGCCGGGGTTCAACGCGGCGGTGCAGGCACTGCTCGAATCGGGGCTGGCGGTGAAGCAGGGCTGGACGCTGGCGGCGACGCGGCCGGACGGCGAAGGTGCGATCGACACGGCGATGCTGGAAGCCCACCGGGCACACTCGTTCCGGAAGCTCGATGCGATGGAGGCGTATGCGACCTCGCGGACCTGCCTGCGGGCGCGGCTGCTGGCGTACTTCGGCGAGGCGCCCCCGGCCGCCTGCGGGAACTGCGGCCCCTGCCTCGCGGGGAGCCGGGGAGCCGCCGCGGAGGAGCGCCCTGCCGAAGAGGAAGCGCTCTTCCAGGAGCTGCGCGGCATCCGGCGGGCGTACGCCGAGGCCGAGGGCGTGCCGCCGTACATCGTGGCCTCGGACGCGGTGCTGCGGGAGATGGCGCGCCGGAAGCCGCGGAACCGGACGGAGATGCTGGCAGTGCCGGGCATGGGGCGGGTGAAGTTCGAGCGGTACGGCGAGGGGTTCCTCGCGGCGACCCGCGCGGCCGCGGTGGCGACGCGGCCGGCCCCGGCCGGCCGGGCGCCGCGGCCCGTGGTCCGCGACCCGGCGGCCTTCGCGCCGACGGTCCGGGAGACGCTCTCGCTCTACGAGGACGGGTTGCGGGACGTGGGGGAGATGGCGAAGGCGCGGTCGCTGGCGCCGGCGACGATCGTGAGCCACCTCGCCGAGCTGCTGGCGGCGGGGGCGATCCCTTCGCTCGAGGGGCTGGTGGCGCCGGGGAAGGTGGAGCTCGTGCGGGCCGCGGCGGGCGGCGGGCCGATCGGGAGTTTGAAGCCGCTGAAGGAGCGGCTCGGCGATACGGTGAGTTATGACGAGCTTCACCTCATCCGGGCGTGGCTCTCGCGGGGGTAGGGGGAGACGGGAGGCGGGAGGCGGGAAGCGGGAGGCGGGAGGCGGGAAGCGGGAGGCGGGAAGCGGG
>NZ_JANZZD010000059.1:0-2430 GCF_026419595.1 Tepidiforma sp.
ACCACCGAACCTGTGCCTGTCACGCACAAAGAAGTCCATCAGCTTCCCAGCGCCACCGTGCGGTTTGCCGGCGACTCGGGCGACGGCATGCAGCTTACGGGGGAGCAGTTCACCCGCACCAGCGCCCTGCTCGGCAACGATGTCTCGACCTTCCCCGATTTCCCGGCCGAGATCCGGGCGCCGCGGGGCACGCTGGCAGGCGTCAGCGGTTTTCAAGTGCACTTTTCCAGCACCGACATTTACACGCCGGGCGATGTGCTGGATGCCCTGGTGGTGATGAACCCGGCCGCCCTGCGGACCAACCTGGGTGATCTCCGCAAGGGAGGGGTGTTAATCGTAAATTCGGACAATTTCGAGAAAAAAGATTGGGAGATGGCGGGTTACACCAGCAACCCGCTCGACTCGGAGGTGCTGGAGCATACCTACCAGCTTTACAAGGTGCCGATGACCCGCCTGGTGCGCGAGGCCCTCAAGGATACGGGGCTGAGCACCAAGGAGGTCGACCGCTGCAAGAACTTTTTTGCCCTGGGGCTGGTGTACTGGCTCTACGGGCGGGACATGGAGCCGACGCTCCGCTTTTTACAAGAAAAATTCGGCAGCAAGCCGGAGCTGGTCGAAGCCAACACCCGGGCCTTGAAGGCGGGCTGGCATTATGGCGAGACCACCGATGCCTTCCTCTCGACCTATCGCGTGGAGAAGGCCCACCTGCCGCCGGGGACGTACAAGAACATCAGCGGCAATCTGGCGATGGCCTACGGGCTGATGACAGCGGCCTGGCTCAGCGGCAAGGAGCTGTTTCTGGGCAGCTATCCGATCACGCCGGCCAGCGACATTCTGCATGAGCTGTCGAAATACAAGAACTTCGGCGTGCGGACATTCCAGGCCGAGGACGAAATCGCCGCGATCTGCTCGGCGATCGGGGCTGCCTACGGCGGGCACATGGCGGTCACGACCTCCAGCGGCCCGGGCATCGCCCTGAAGACGGAGGCGATCGGCCTGGCGATCATGCTCGAGCTGCCGCTGCTGGTGGTGAACATCCAGCGGGGCGGCCCGAGCACGGGGCTGCCGACCAAGACGGAACAGGCCGATCTGTTCCAGGCGATCGTGGGACGTAACGGCGAGGCCCCCCTGCCGGTGGTGGCGGCCCGCAGCCCAGCCGATTGCTTCGACGTGGCCATCGAGGCCTGGCGGATCGCCTCGCGGCTGATGACGCCGGTGATGGTGCTTTCCGACGGCTATCTGGCCAATGGCAGCGAGCCGTGGCTGATTCCCGATCTGCAAAAGCTGCCCAAGATCGAGATCAAGCATCCCGGCCCGATCACCACGGGGGAGAAATTCCTGCCGTACCAGCGGGACGAACTGCTGGCCCGACCGTGGGCCTTGCCGGGGACCAAAGGGCTGATGCACCGCGTGGGTGGCCTGGAAAAACAGGACATCACGGGGAATGTGAACTACGAGCCGGCCAACCACCAGCACATGGTCAACACCCGGGCCAGGAAGGTGGAAAATGTGGCCAGCCTGATCGCCCCCCAGGAAGTGGAAGGACCGGACAGTGGCGACCTGCTGGTCCTGAGCTGGGGCGGGACCTATGGGGCCTGCAAGACGGCCGTGGAGATCTGCCTGGCGGAAGGGCTGTCGGTGGCCCATGCCCACCTGCGGTGGCTCAACCCCTTCCCGCGGAACCTGGAAACCATCCTCCGCAGCTACAAGAAGGTGCTGATTCCCGAGTTGAACATGGGACAGCTCCGCACGTTCATCCGGGCCAAGTACCTCGTGGATGCCCAGGGCCTGAACAAGGTGCAGGGGCGGCCGTTCGCCGTCCAGGAGGTGGTCAACGCCATCCGTCAGCAGCTCGGCCTGTCGACCAATGGGCAGCCGCAGCGGGAGACGGAGGAAGCGGTCGCGGCCCTGGCCGGGGCGGCAGCCGATGGCGGCTAGGTTGACGTGCATCCCTGCGTTTTCCGGCAACCATCCGAGTTTTTCGATCCCAGCACCTGCGATTTTCATCCTCGAACGATGACACACCTTCAGCCCATGGCCCGAAAGCCGGCAGACCGTCCCTTGCCGATGGGATGGCCGGTGGCCGGTGGCCGGCCCAGCGGGCTGGTGCCGTCAGGAGTTTGATCCGACCATGTCCACTGTCCAGGAAGTGCTCACCGCCAATGATTTCGCCAGCGACCAGGATGTCCGCTGGTGCCCGGGGTGCGGGGACTATTCGATCCTCGCCCAGATGAAGAAGGTGCTGCCGCAGCTCGGCTTGCCCCGGGAGCAGATCGTGTTCATCAGCGGCATCGGCTGCTCCAGCCGGTTCCCCTACTACGTCAACACCTACGGCTTCCACAGCATCCACGGCCGCGCGCCGACCATCGCCACGGGCCTGAAGACGGCGCGGCCGGAGCTCACTGTCTTCGTCATCACGGGAGACGGCGA
>NZ_JANZZD010000005.1:0-26333 GCF_026419595.1 Tepidiforma sp.
CCCGCGGCGGATGCGGACGTGGAGGTGCGGTTGACTAGTCATCCTGCCGATCCCCCTTCAGGTGGCGTTCAATGAGCCGCACCACGAACCGCGCGGCTTTTTGGAGCTGGGACTTCCTGGTGATGTGGAGGCGGTAGCAGGCTGCCACATCGCGGTCGATAGTGCTGAGGATCATCAGAAGAAGCGGCCCCGCCAGCACGAGCATCGCCTCCCGCTTGCCGTCGTCAGACTCACAAACAGCCCACTCTGAGGTAACCTGGACCGTCCAGCCGTTCTGTGCGATGGTGCCCACTGCCACGATCAAAACCTGCGCCGGGTAGCCCGCTCTGAGGTCGAGTTTTCCGTTGGCAAGCGTGCCAACGGTCATCTGTGAAACTGGCGTCAACATGCTAGTGGCCCTCCCCTGCCTGCTGCGCTGCGACGACACGCCGCGCGGCCCGGAGGCCGAGCGCCGTCAGCCGTTCGGAGGCTTCCGAGAGGTGGCCGGCGGCGAGGTGGAGCCAGCCGCTCGCCGCCAGCACGGCCCGCATCTCCGACGGGTCCACGTCGGCGATCAGCTCGACGCACCGGGCGATGTCCCGGGCGCGGCGCTCGATCTCAGCGCACAGGGGTTCGATGTCACCGGGCGGGATGGGACCGGTTGTCGGGTCGTCCAGCGGCAGTGAAAGATGCTGGTTCATGGTGTCAGTTCCTCCCCATCCAGGCGGCGGCGCGCAGTTCCAGCCAGCCGCCGCGCCAGAGGGCGTACGGTGTGCAGACCTCAGCCAGCGGCGCGCGGACATCGATGCCCCACTCCATGGCCCGTTCCTCGTCCGGGGACCACCAGCCGAACCGGCGCTCGTAGTCCAGCGCCGTCCGTCGCGCGGCGGAGTAGTCAGCGGTTGAGGCTGGCACCCAGTTGGCCAGCAAGAGACGGCTCATCGGCGCACCTCCCGGAGGAGGTCGCGCAGCGTGGCGGCGCCGATGAGCAGCGCCGAACCCACGAGGATGAACTGGATGGCGAGGGTGGCGAGGGCGCTCACGCTCCTGCCCCCTGCCAGACGTCGTCGATCTCCGCGTGCCGGGCGTTCTCCCAGCGGTCGCGAAGGCGAAGCCGGCGGATGACGCGGCGCGTCTCCAGCAGCCGCCCTTCGGCGAGGAGCAGCTCGGCCACCTCGAGGGCGGCCGCCTCCCACTGGTCGTGCGCGGCCAGCTCCTGCCGGAGGGCGAGGGCCTGGACCCGCGCCTCCTCGAGGAGGCCGGCCTCGGTGATGGGCCGGCCGCGGCGGGCGGTTGTCGTCGTCGTCATACTGTTCCTCCTGCTACTGCTCCCCGGCATGGACCGGGCGGCAGCCGGTGAGCGCGGCGCCTGCGGGGGATGAAGGGAGTTGCTCACCGGCTGCCGCCTGGCGCACCCCGGCGCTGGCGGTCAGCCCGTCCAGCCATGAACGGGCGATGACGACTCTCCGTCCGAGACGGAGCTGAGGGACTACCGGCACACCGTCCTCGCGCCGGCGGAGGAGCTCGTAGAGGAATCCCCGGGACACGCCGAGGCGGGCTGCCGCGTCGGCCACGCTGACGAACTCCGCGTCCGCGCTCACGGCTGCCGCTCCCCGGCCGCAGCCATCAGCTCGTCCTCCGGGATGCCGAGGAGGGTGGAAAGGCGCGCCGCAGTCGGCGGCGTCAGCCGACGGCGGCCGTGAACGATGCTCGAAAGGTAGCTCCTGGAGATGCCGACTTGTTCAGCCGCCCACGTAAGCTTCAAACCACGCTGGTCGAACAGCTCCCGCAGGCAAGGGCTTCCGTTGCAGGTCGGGGAATCGTGCATGCCTGCAACGGTAGCCTTCCACATGCGGGATGTCAACGTTTTCGTCACAGGAACGGTAGAGAGCGTTAGAGTCAGTGCGTGACGTTCGCTGCGTGGCTCCAGGGGGCCTGTTCGGAAGTGGGGATGACCCAGTCGCAGCTTGCGACGTACGTGGGTGTCAGTCCCTCAACGGTGAATCGCTGGTGGCATGGCCTGGTGGTTCCAGATCCGGATTCCTGTGCCCGAATTGCTCAGGTCCTCCACGTCCCGCTCACGGACGTGTTGCGGGCAGCAGGGCACCCCGTCCCCGGGGATTTACCCGCCGACCGGGAACTGGTCCCGTCCTCGCTCCGCGCCCTGTTCCCGCTCCTGTCGGAGCTCACGGACGAGGAGCTTCAGGTGATGCGTCACACAGCGCTCGGATTGCTCGAGCTGCGTGAGGCCCGGGCGCGGCACGCGGCGGAACGGCGAGACGAATCCCCGCCGCCCGCAGCGCGTTCTCGACCCGGCAAGCGTCGGCCGCGTCAGCCAGGACCACAACGACCACCGTCTGCATAGAACACCTGTTCGGGAGGTTGCCGCGATGCTAGCATTCCCCAAACGCCGCCGCGAGATGTTTATGTCGCTGCGTCTGCACCTGTCGCTGGTCCTCGTCGCCGCCGTTGCCGCGGTGGGCAGCGGCTGCGGCGGTGACAAGGACACGAAGCCGGTAGTGACGGTCGCGCCACCCACACCGACGGCGACCGTCTCTGTCGCTCAGTGGATGGACCTGCTGACCGTCCAGGTCGGGAAAATGGTCAAGCCCATCACCGACATTCAGAAGGAGCTCGAAGCTTCGCGGAGGACGGGCATGAAACCGTTGTGGAGCATGGTCTGCTCGAGGGCCGACGAACTTCGAGACGCCGCGGTGCTCCCCGCTCAACCACCTCCCGCGGCGCTCGAGGTCTACGCCTACCGCATGGGTCTTTGGCTGGAGAGAGTCCGGTCGGATGCAGCAGGCATCAAGGACGCCTGCAAGCTCGAGAATGAGGTTCGATTGCAGCAGGCCTTCCAACGGCTCCAAACGACTTTGAAGGAAGAGCCGCCGATGCCGTCTCAGTAGCTGTAGGGAGACCCATCATGCGCGGGAGCATCCAGCGTCGCGGCAACCTCGCCTGGCGCATCTCCATCGAGCTCGACCGCGACCCGATGACCGGGCGCCGGCGGCGCCGCTCCGAGACGTTCCACGGCACGAAGCGGGACGCGGAGGCCAGGCTCGCCCAGCTCATCCACGAGCACGAAACCGGCCTCGCCGTCGACCCGAGCCGCATCACCGTCGCCGAGTGGCTCCGCCAGTGGCTCGCCCAGCGCGCGCCGCAGCTCCGGCCGACGACGCTCGAGCGCTACCGCGCCAGCGTCGAAAGCCGGCTCATCCCGGCGTTCGGACGGCTCCAGCTCCAGCAGCTCCGGCCCGCCCACGTCCAGGCCATCTACGGCCGCTGGCTGGCTGAGGGCCTCGCGCCGGCCACCGTCGCCAGCCACCACCGCATCCTCGGCCGCGCCCTCAACGACGCCGTCCGCCTCCAGCTCGTCGGCCGCGCCGTCACGCAGGCCGTCGACGTGCCGTCGGCCCCGCCACGGCAGCTCGCCGCCGATGCGAACGTCATCGCGCGCGTTCTCGACGCCGTGGCTGCCGAGCCGCAGCCGTGGCGCGCCGCCGGGCTCCTCATCGTTCACACCGGCATGCGCCGCGGCGAACTGTGCGGCCTGCAGTGGTCCGACCTCGACCTCGACCGCGGCACCGCTGCCATCCGGCGCACCCGCACCACCACCTACCGCGGCCAGGTCGTCGAAGGGCCGACGAAGACGCGCGCCGGCGCGCGGCTGATTCCCGTCGCGCCGGCGGCTGTCGAGGCCCTGCGCGACTGGCGCCGGCTGCAGCTCGAGCAGCGGCTCGCCGCGGGCGCCGGGTGGCAGGGCGGCGACTGGGTCATCACGCTGGACGGGCTGCCAGTGCGCCCCGACGTCGTCACCCACTGGTGGACGCGAACCGCCCGGCGCGCCGGCGTCGGTCTGCGGCTGCACGACCTGCGGCACCTCGCGGCGACACTGATGGCGCAGCACGGCGCGCCGCCGCGCGTCATCGCCGAGGTGCTCGGCCACACGCGGGCGTCGTTCACCCTCGACGTCTACGCCGGCGCTCCCGACCTCGAGGCGATGCGGGCCGCCACGGAGACGCTGGCGCGGGCACTGGAGCGGGCGCGGCGGGGCGGGTGAGGAGGGACAAAAGCCCCCGTAGCTCAGCGGACAGAGCAGGCGCGTCCTAAGCGCACGGCCGCAGGTTCGACCCCTGCCGGGGGCTCCACCGCGCGCGCCGGCGGCGCCGGTGTGCACGGCGTCCGTAGCCAAACGGTAGCCAAATGTTGAGGTGATTCAACAATAAAAGCTCGACTTACGTCGAGCCCAGATTCGATTTTTTGGAGCGGGCGGCGGGAATCGAACCCGCACCTCAACCTTGGAAGGGTCGCGCGCTGCCACTACGCCACGCCCGCCCGCTCGAGCCCGCTGCCGGGCTACCGCCATCCTACCAGAGCCCCGGCGTTCGTTCGCTGCCGGCTGTCACTCTACGATTGCGTCCTGTGCGCGTTCTCATCGTGGAGCCGTTTCCCGGGCAGCGCTGGCGCAGCATCACGCGCTACGCGGACGGGCTCGCGCTCAGCCTCCGCTCGGCCGATTTGGAAGCGGTCCGGGCATGCGCGCCGTGGTTTCCGCCATCGCCGCTCCGCCCGGGGACGTGGGCGTGGGCGCGCGAGCGCGCAGTCGCGGAAGCACGCGCCGGGCGCTTCGACATCGTGCACGTGGCCGATGTTCCGCTCGCCCACCACGTCCGCCGGTTCCATCCCGGCGCGCCAGTCGCCGTTACGGTGCACGATGTCCTCGCGACCTCGATGCCGGGGTACTTCCATGGCCTCACCGGGTTCGCGCGAAGGCAATTCCTTCGCCGGCCGCTGGCGGGGCTGCGGGCCGCGGACGTGGTCCTTGCCCCCTCGTCGTTCAACGCGGCGGGCGCTGCCCGCTGGCCGGGCATCGAGGCCTCTCGGGTTGTCGTCGTCCCGAACCCGGTCGACCCGGCCTTTCGTCCGATGGAGCGGCTGGCCGCTGAGGCTCGCCTGGCGGAGGCCGGCGTCCGGCTGCCGGGCGCTCCCCGCGTCCTCTCCGTCGGCCACGACGGGATGTACAAGAACCTCCCGGCGCTGCTCGATGCGATGACCCGGCCCGGGCTCGAACGCGCCTGCCTCGTCCGCGCCGGCGCGCGGCTGCATCCGCGCCAGTTCCCGGCGGTGCGCCGGCTGCAGGCCGAGGGGCGGCTCGTCGAACTCGGCCCCGTCGATGATGCGGTGCTCGCGCCCCTCTACGCCGCCTGCGACGTCCTCGCCCAGCCATCGCTCGCGGAGGGCTTCGGCTACCCGGTGCTCGAAGCGATGCAGATGCGGCTGCCCGCCGTCGCGAGTGACGGGGGCGCGCTCCCGGAAGTCGCCGGCGGCGCCGCGGTCATCGTGCCGCTCGCCGAACCGGATTTTGCCGGCGCATTCGCCAGCGCGCTCGCCGCGGTGCTCGAAGATGGCGGCCTCGCCGACCGGCTGCGCGAGGCAGGGTCAGTCCGCGCGGCCGACTTCTCGGTCGAAGCCGTCGGCCGCCAGCTCGTCGCTGCCTACCGCTCGATGGCGTAACCCGGCGCCGCGCTACCATGCCGGCGTGGGCATCGCCGCTGGCAGCCTCGTCGCGCTCGCGTTCCGCTTCGGGGCGACGTTCCTGTGGGCCGTCATCGGGGTGCTCACCGCCCGCGCGCTCTCCGTCGAAGACCGGGGCGCCTACGCATCGGCGGTCGTCTTCACCTCGGCCGTCGGCGGAGTGACGAGCCTCGGCGCGGCGACGGGCTATTTCGTCGCCAACCGGAAGCGGCTGCCCGCCGAGGTGGCCGGGAATGCGCTGCTCGCGGCTCTCGCGGCGTCCATCCTCGCAGCAGTGGGCGGCGCGGTTGCGTGGCTGCTCCTCCCGGGCGAACCTGGCCGGCTCGGCCTCCTCGCTGGCCTGCTCCTCCCGCCGAACATCATCCGGAACACGCTCAACGGGGTGCTGCTGGGCGAAGGCAAGCTCGTGCCGTTCAACCTCTCGGCGAACGTCCCGGTCATCGTCGGGTTCGTGCTGCTCCTTCTCGTGCTGCTCGGCGCCGGCGAACGGACCGCGCTCGCTGCGCTGGCCGCGTGGACGGCAGCGCAGTACCTCGGGCTCTTGCCGCTCGCCGCGTGGGGCAAGGGCTGGTGGACGTGGCTCCTGCGCCACCGGCCGGATGGCGCGCTGCTGCGCGGGATGCTCCGGTTCACGGCGGTGAGCGGCCTCGCCGGCGCGGTGGGCCTGCTCAACTACCGCATCGACCTGCTGCTCGTCGTCACGCTGGACAGCCGCGAGGGTGCCGGCATCTACGCCTCGGCCATCGCGGGGGCCGAGGCGCTCTGGCTCTTTTCGTCGGCTATCGCGATGGCGTCGTTCGCGCGCGTCGGGGCGGAGTCCCGCGCGGAGGCGGCCCGCATCACGGCCGCCGGCGTCCGCCATACGCTCCTCATCGTGACGGTCGGCGCCGGCCTGCTGGCGGCGGCGGCCCCGTGGGCGATGGTCCTCCTCTTCGGGCCCGATTACCGGCCGGCGGCGCTGCCGCTGCGCATCCTCTGCATCGGCACGCTGCTCTACGCGCCGCAGGCGCTGCTCAACAACTACTTCGCGAACCAGCTCGGGCGGCCGGGCATCGCGCTCGCGCTCGGCCTGCTCTCGCTCGTCATCAGCGTTGCGCTCGGGGTCGCGCTCATTCCGGGGCTCGGGTTCGTCGGCGCGGCGTGGGCGACGACGGCGAGCTACCTCGTTTCCGGCTTCGCGGCGATCGGCCTCTTCCTCTGGCTCGCGCCGGTGCCGGGGCGCGACCTCTGGCGGCTCCGCCGCGCCGACCTCGCGCGCTACCCGGCGCTCGCCCGCGAAGTCACGCGGCTGGTGCGCCGGCAGGGGGCCTAGGCCCGCCGGAGACCTTCGCGAGCGGCCAGGTTGCGGCGGCGCACGCTGCGCGGCTTCGGGCCTGCCCCGGCCCGCACCCCGGGGGCGCCGGGCGTGAGCCGCGGACCCAGCCAAACCGCGAGCAGCGTCAGCGACCACGCCAGGACGACCGACCAGCGAACCGGCTCCGGGATGTTCCAGGCGCGGTTGATGGAGAGCTGCCAGTTCAGGGCGAGAACGGGCAGGAAGGCTGCCGCGCTCCAGGCGGCCGCCCACCAGAGCTGCCGCCGGTCGCCGCCGATGGCCGCAAAGGGGAGGAACCAGATGAGA
This sequence comes from Tepidiforma sp., assembly GCF_026419595.1. Taxonomy (NCBI): domain Bacteria; kingdom Bacillati; phylum Chloroflexota; class Tepidiformia; order Tepidiformales; family Tepidiformaceae; genus Tepidiforma; species Tepidiforma sp. The sequence continues at coordinate 7,139 of NZ_JANZZD010000005.1, forward strand.
TACCACGGGAGGAAGCCCGGGAAGGCGGCGAAGAGGAACAGGCCCATTACGAGGGCGACTGCGCGCGCCAGGTCGCGGCCCGTCGAGAGCGGATGGCGCGCCGCGACCGCCCCGAGGATGCCGAGGGCCAGGACATACCCGAAGAAGACCATCCGGTTCTGGCCCGTCCCTTCGATGGAGAACAGCCCGGCGATGACGCCCCACGGGTTCGAGGGCGCGACCGCCATGGCCGGGCCGAGGGTGCCGTTCCGCACCGGGCCGAACCCGAACGCGTAGGCGAGCAGCAGCACCAGCCCGAGGCCCGCAGCTGCCCCGGCGACGGCGAGCCGCCAGCGCGGGAACCAGTAGGCTGCCAGCAAGGGCGCAGCGATGAGCAGCGCATATTTGCAGAGCGCGGAGGAGAGCCCCGCGAGGGCGGCACCGGCCCGCGCCCGCCAGGCCGGCAGCGTCGCCAGCCCGAGCGCGACGACCCCGAAGAAGGCCATGAGCGAATCGTTGTGGCCGTCGCCCGGGTACTGCCACAGCATCATCGGATTCAGGCCGATGAAGCCGGCCGTGAACGCGGCCTTGCCGCCGAACCGCCGGGCGATGATGCCGGCCGCCAGCGCCGTGCCCAGCAGGAAGATGCCGGCGATCGCCTTCTGGCCGACGAGGTTCGCGCGGAACGAATCGCCGACGAACGGCAGCGCCGCGCCGCCGATGACGTACGCCAGCGGCCCGTAGCCGCTCGGGTTCGATCGGAAGACGCGCACCTCGTTCGCCACCGGGTCATCCACCTTGTCCGGCGTGCCGCTGAAGTCGGCCGGCCATTTGCCGTGGAGCCAGAAGGTGCGCACGTCGGCCGCGAGGTGCACGGCATCGGGCGAGGTGAGCGGCATCGCGGGGAGCATCGCGAGGCTGCAGAGGACGATGCCGGCCGCCGCCGCCGCGAACGCGTGCCGGAAGCCGAGCCACAGCGCCCGCAGCGCCCCGGCGTACGCCGCGAACATCACGAGGATGAGCAGGAAGGTATCGACGAGGTCCGGGATGCCGCCGCGGAGCACGCGGGAGATGCCCGCCCGCGCGACGATGTCGATGTCGTTCGCGAGGCTGACCCGGGTGGCGATGCCGAAGAACAGCACGCCCGCGAGTACGAGCACCGACCCGCCGAACAGCCACCCGGCCAGCGGGGAGGCGGGCGCCGCGCCGTCAGCGGCCGGCCGCTGGTTCGCCATGGGTCACCTCCGGAGTGGTTCGGCGGGTCGGCGCCCATGCCTGCACCTGTGCCGTCAGCAGGGCCCACAGCCCGATGGGGAACCAGAGCAGGCTGAGCACGCTGTGGCGCAGCGCGAGGTCGAACCCGCGCCGGTTGAAACTCAGCAGCCGCTCGCGCCACGCGATCACGGCCGGCACCGCCCATTCGGCGGCGGCGACGGGGAGCACGGCGGCCCGCGGCAGCCCCGCCGGGACGGGCAACAGCGCGTGCAGGGCGGCGAAGCTCGCGCCGAGCCGGGTCAGCATCCGCGTGGGCGCGATGAGGTAGAGCGCGAGGTCGAGCGCCCGCGCATCTCCGCGCACGGCGCGCAGCGCGAGCCGGGGCCACAGCCGGCGGACCACCAGCAGGTGGCCCCGCACCCAGCGGAGCCGCTGCCGCACGGACGTCCCGAGGTCGCGCGCTTCGCCCACCGCGACGCGCGCCGCGGAGACGTACATGACGGGGATGCCGCGGAGCGCCAGCCGGACGGTCAGTTCGAGGTCCTCGGTCAGCGTCGTGATGCGGGGCAGCTCCTCGCGCAGCAGCGACGGACGGATGAACCAGCCGCAGCCGCTGATCGTGGTCCCGAGGCCGAGCGCCTCGCGGGGCCGCCACCAGAAGAGGTTGCGGGCGCGGCGGCCGAAGCCGTAGCCCTCGGCGATCCATTCGGGGTCGCCGACCGGGACCGTCTCGACCTGCAGGCAGGCCGCGCCGGGGCCTTGCCGTGCGACCGCCGCCAGCATCCCGGGCTCGACCCGCGCATCGGCGTCGAACACGCCGAGGTAGTCGTAGCCCTCACCGAGGGCGTCCAGCGCGGCGCGGATGGCCCAGGCTTTCCCGGGGACGGGCGACGAGGTTTCGATGACCCGGGCGCCGGCCGCCTCGGCGGCAGCTGCGGTGCCGTCGGTGCAGTTGTGGGCCGCGACGAGGACGTCCCGCAGCTCGGCCGGGTACTCCTGCCCGAGGAGGTCGCTCACGATCCGGGCGACGACGGCCTCTTCATCCCGCGCGCAGACGACGAGGGCGAAGCGGGGCCGCCATGCGGCCGGGGGCTGCGGCGGCTCGCGCCGCTTCAGGTAGCCCGCCAGCGTCACCGCCGACTGGTATGCCGAGATGGCGAGGACCGCCGCCTCAGCGGTGCGGACCGCGAGGCTGAGTGCGCGCAGCGGGGTGGCCACGCGGGCCATTATGCCCGCGCCCGGCCTGTAGTCGAACGGGCGCCGCGCGAAAACCGGCGAGCCCCGGGCACCCGGCCCGGGGCTCGCGATGACGGTCGAACGGTGGGGGTCAGCCGCGCGGCAGGCCGAGGCCGCGGGTCGCGATGATGTTCTTCTGCACCTCGGTGGTGCCGCCGGCGATGGTGGCCGAGACGGCCTGCATGTAGCCCATCGAGGCCCGGTTCCGGACGTTGCCGTACATGCCGTAGAGGTGCATCGAGAGGTTGGCGATGCGCTGGCTCAGCTCGCTCGTGAAGAGCTTGCACATGCTGGCCTCGTAGTTCGGGATCTTGCCCGCGGCCTGCATCGAGACCACGCGGTAGCTGAGCATCTTCGCCACCTCGGCCTCGATCCAGCGGTCGGCGAACTCGCGGCGGACGGTGTCGCTGCGGAACTTCGCCTCCTTGCCCTCCTTCGCCTGGCGCATCAGCCCTTCGAGCTGCTTCCGAATGCCGACGGCCGAGCCGATGGACGAGCGCTCGAAGTCGAGCGTCGTCGTCCCGACGTACCAGCCGCGGTTCTCTTCGCCGACGCGGTTCTTCACCGGCACGCGCACGTCTTCGAAGAAGACTTCGTTGAAGGTCTGCGTCCCGGCGAGGGTGGTCAGCGGCCGGACGGTGATGCCGGGCGACTTCATGTCGACGAGGAGGTAGGTGATGCCGCGGTGCTTCGGCGCGTCCGGGTCGGTGCGGACGAGCATGTACATCCAGTCCGCGAACTGGGCGCCGGTGGTCCAGATCTTCTGGCCGTTGATGACGTAGTCGTCGCCGTCGCGGACGGCGCGGGTCTGCAGGCTGGCGAGGTCGGAGCCCGCGCCCGGCTCGGAGTAGCCCTGGCACCAGATCACTTCGCCGCGGAGGATCTTGCCGAGGTGTTCTTCCTTCTGCTCTTCGGTCCCGTGCTCGATGAGGGTGGGGCCGATCATCATCACGCCGAAGCCGCCGACGTTGGCCGGGACGCCGGCCTCGGCGAACTCCTCGTTCATGATGAACTGTTCGACGACGGTCATGTCGGCGCCGCCGTACTTCTTCGGCCAGGCGGGCGCGATCCAGCCCTTGGCGGCCAGCTTGTCGCGCCACTCTTTGATGGCTCCCATGCGGGCGAAGAGGCTGCCTTCGCCGCCTTCGCCGCCGGCGCGGAGCGCGGCCGGGGCCTCCTTTTCGATGAATTCGCGCACTTCCTTGCGCCACGCTGCTTCGCGTTCGTTGTCGCCGAGATTGATGGCCATGCGGGTTCCTTTTTCTGCTGTCGGGTCGTTCGGCTGCTGCCGTGTGCACCGATTGTGGGGGACGGCTTCCCGGCCTGCAAGCGAATTCCGTTCGGGTTTGGTGAGCGCGCGCTCAATCGCCGCCCGCGGAAACTTCGATGGACGGGCGTCTTCCCGAGCGCCGTTCGCTCGTGATAGTCTTCACATTGTCCCACCCGGGTGCGGTGGCCGGCTTTCGGTTCTGTCCCTTCTCCTACTGCTCTGCTTCCATCTGCCCTCCGGCCGGCCACCGCACCGCCCCCTTGCTGTTATCCTGTCCCCGGACCATGAACCGCCCGCCCGAAACGCGCCGCGCCGCCTGGCACGAGCGGTGGCAGGAGCTCCGCCCCGAGCCGCTGCGCCCCTTCGTCGAGGTCGTTCCGGGCCTCTACCAGGTGCGCACGCGGGCGTCCCGCGCGTACCTTGCCGTCGAGGAGCGGATCACCGTCATCGATACCGGCGCGCCGGGCTCGGGCGAACGCATCCTCGAGGCGATCCGCGAACTCGGGCGTTCCCCGGACGACGTCGCCGACATCATCATCACGCACGGCCACCTCGACCACGTCGGCGGGCTGCCGGAGCTCCAGCGGCGGGTGCCGGCGCGGGCCGGCATCCACCTCGCCGAGGCGCACCACATCGACAGCGACGACCCGCTGCCCAACCCTTTCACCCACCCGCTCCTCGCGCGCATCTGCGAACCGTACCTCCAGTGGGTCGACCCCGGCCGGGCGCGGATCGACGTCTACCTGCGCGATGGCGATGAATTCCCGGCGCTCGGCGGGATGCGCATCGTCCACGTGCCGGGGCACACGCCGGGCTCCATCGCGCTCCACTTCGAAGAGCGCGGCGTGCTCATCGTCGGCGATGCGATGCAGTACCGGTTCGGCCGGCTGATGCTGCCGCACCGGCTCTTCACGCAGGACATGGCGCAGGCGGCGGCATCCATCCGCCGGCTCGCCGAGCTGGACTTCGACACCCTCTGCTTCAGTCACTTCCGCCCCATCGTCTGCGATGCCGACTTGCGCGTGCGCGAATTCGCCCGCGCGCTGCCCGCATGAACACGCTCATCGAGCTGCTCGAACGGTCGGCAGAGCGCCACCCGGACCGCCTCGCGCTCACGATGCGGCTCGGTGTCCGCACGACGCGCTACACCTACGCCGAGCTCGCCCGCCGGGCGCACGCGTGGGCGCGGCTTTTCGCGTCGCGGGGCATCGAGAAGGGCGACCGGGTCATCGCATGGGCGCCGAACCAGCCCGAGTGGGTCGCGGCCATGTTCGGCACGTTCATCGCCGGCGGCGTCCTCGTCCCGCTCGACGTCCGCAGCGCGCCGGAGTTCGCCGCCCGGGTGGTCGAGCGGGTTCGCCCGAAGCTCGCGTTCGCCGGCCGCTCGCAGGCGGAGGCGCTTGCAGCCCTCGAGGTCCCCGTCATCGTGCTCGAGGACGCCCGGCCGCCGCTCGACGGCCGCTTCGAAGGGCCGCCGCTCGCCGGGGGCGACCTCGCCGAGATCATCTTCACCTCCGGCACCACCGGCGACCCGAAGGGCGTGATGCTGACCCACCGGAACATCGTGGCGAACGTGGAGGCGGGGCTCGCAGTCATCGATATCGGCCCGGGGACGCGGATGCTGTCGCTGCTGCCGCTCAGCCACATGTTCGAGCAGACGGCGGGCTGCTTCGCGCCGATCGCCGCCGGGGCCGCCGTCTGCTACCCGACGAGCCGGCAGCCGGCTTCGCTCAGCCGCACCATGCAGGAGTGGAAGCCGACGGTCATCATCGGGGTGCCGCAGGTGCTCAGCCTCTTCATGGCTGGCATCGAGCGGGAGGCGGCGGCCCGGCACCGGCTCGGTCTGCTCCGCTTCCTCCGCACCATCGGCCAGCCGCTGCCCGCCCGCGCGCGTCGGCTGCTCTTCCGGCCGGTGCTCTCCCGGTTCGGCGGCGCGCTCGATTTCGTCGCCAGCGGCGGCGCGGCGATCGACCCGGAGGTGCAGCTGAAGTGGGAAGCGATGGGCATCGCCGTGGTCGAAGGCTACGGCACCACCGAGTGCGCACCCATCGTCACCATCAACCCCCGGGAGGACCGCCGCATCGGCAGCGTCGGCCGGCCGCTGCCCGGCCAGCAGGTCCGCATCGCGGAGGACGGCGAAGTCCTCACCCGCGGCGAAAACGTCTTCACCGGCTACTGGGAGGCCCCGGAGGCGACGGCCGCCTCGTTCGAAGACGGCTGGTATCGCACGGGCGACCTCGGCTACCTGCAGGACGGCTACCTCTACCTGAAGGGCCGGAAAAAGGACCTCATCGTCCTCGCCGACGGCCAGAACGTCTACCCGGAGGACCTCGAAGCGGTGCTGCGCCGCCAGCCGGGCGTGACCGACGCCGTCGTGCTCGGCCTGAAGCGGGACGGGCAGGTCGTCCTCCACGCCGTCATCGCAGAGGCGGAGCCCGGGTCAGCCGCCGAGGCGGTCCGTCTCGCGAACCGGCAGCTCGATGCGCGCCAGCAGATCCTCGCGTGGAGCACGTGGCCGGAGCCGGATTTCCCGCGGACGCACACGCTGAAGGTGCGGCGGCCGCTCGTCGAGGCGTGGGTGCGCGAGCAGCAGCCGGCCCCGGCGGTGCAGACCATCGAAACCGGCGACCCGCTGCTCCGCATCATCGCGGCCATCGCCCGGCCCGGCGCGCCGCTCACCGACGAGACGAACCTCGGCGCCGACCTCGGCCTCGATTCGCTGGCGCGGGTCGAGCTGCTCTCGGCCATCGAGGATGATATCGGCGTCTACGTAGACGATGCCGACGTCGGTCCGCAGACTACCATCGGTGAGCTTCGGCGCATGGTAGCCAAAGGCGAACGGAAGGTCCGCATCCGCAAGTTCCCCACGTGGCCGCGCTGGCGCACGGTCCAGTGGCTCCGCCACGCGCTGCTCTCGTGGTTCGTCTTCCCGCTGCTGCGGCTCGGCTACAGCGTCGAAGTGCGCGGGCGGGAGCGGTTCGCGACGGTGCAGCAGCCCTGCCTCATCATCTCGAACCACAACATGCACCTGGACCAGGCGATGCTGCTGCGGAGCATGCCGCCCGGCTTCCGGCGGCGCGTGGCGATCGCCGCCGCGGCCAGCGACATCTTCGGAAACCGGCTGCGGGGGTTCTTCGCCAGCCTGCTCGGCAACGCCTTCCCCTTCGCGAAGGAAGGCTCCGGCGTGCGCGAAAGCCTCGAATACGTGGCGAAGATGCTCGGCGAGGGCTGGAACGTCCTCATCTTCCCCGAGGGGAAGCTGACCGTCATCGGCCCGATGCAGCCGTTCAAATCCGGCACCGGCCTGCTCGCGGTCGAAACCGGCGTCCCGGTCCTCCCGATGCGGATCGACGTCCTCCGCCCGGGCTTCTACGAAGGGAAGTGGCTGCCGCACCCGCGGGCGCGCGTCCGCGTCAGCATCGGCGAGCCGATCCGGTTCGAACCCGGCACGTCGTACCAGGAGGCGACGGCCCGGCTCGAAGAGGCCGTGCGGAACGCCTAAAGGCCCGCCGCTACGCGCCGCCGGCCACGGCCGGCACGATGCTCACCTCGTCGCCGTCCTTGAGCGCCGTCTGCATGCCGTCGAGGAAGCGGACGTCGTCGCCATTGACATAAATATTCACGAACCGGCGAATCTGGCCGGCTTCGTCGACCATCCGCTCCTTGATGCCAGGGTAGGCGGATTCGAGGTTGGCGACGAGCGCCTCGAGCGTTGGGCCCTCGGCGGTTACCGTCGACTGGTTGCCCGTGAGGGGGCGGAGCGGCTGCGGGATGCGGACATTGACAGGCACGTGGGCAGTTCCTTCCTCTGCGAAGTTCGTCGTGACGCGGTGCTGAAGGCGCGGGCTCAGCCTTCGACGATGTCGCCCGTGACCGGGTCGACGCGGACGCCGCGCTCCTGCGCCCAGGCGAGGCTCCGCTCGATCTCGTCCGGGTCGCCCTCCAGTTCGAGGACGACCCAGCCGGTCTTCTCGTCGACGTCGGCCATGCGGACGTTGGTGATGACCTGGAACTCGTGGCCGAGGCGGTAGATGATCGGCTCGCGGATCAGGTTCTCGGGAAATGTGAAGCGGACGCGTTTGACGGCCATCACGCGACTCCCTGCGCTACGCGGGCATTGTACGCCGCCTCGAAGCTCTCCATCGTGGCCTCGATTTCGAGCGGCGGGTTGAGCGCCTCGGCGACGGCTTCGACCGTCTTGAACCCGGCCCCGGTGATGAAGGCGACGGTCAGCTCATCCGGGTGGATGCGGCCCTGCGCGGCGAGCTGCTTGAGCGAGGCGACGGTGACGCCGCCGGCCGTCTCCGCGAAGATCCCCTCCGTCTCCGCCAGCAGCTTCATGCCGGCGACGATTTCGTCGTCGGTGACGCTGCCGCAGGCGCCTCCGGTCTCCTGCAGCTGGACGAGGCTGTAGTAGCCGTCGGCGGGGTTGCCGATGGCGAGCGACTTCGCGATGGTGTTCGGCCGCTGGGGCCGGAAGTTCATCGAGCCCTCCTGCCAGGCCGTCGCCACGGGCGAGCAGCCGGCGGCCTGCGCGCCGCTCATCCGGGTCTTGGGCTCATCGATGAGGCCCGTCTTCCAGAGCTCCTGCAGCCCCTTCCGGATCTTCACGAAGAGCGAGCCGGAGGCGATCGGCACGACGCAATGGTCGGGCGCGCGCCAGCCGAGCTGCTCCGCGACTTCGAAGCCGAGCGTCTTCGAGCCTTCGGAGTAGTAGGGCCGCACGTTCACGTTCACGAACGCCCAGTTGTAGGCGCCGGCGAGCTCCGCGCAGAGCCGGTTCACGGCGTCGTAGTTGCCCCGCACCTTCACGAGTGTCGGGCCGTAGATGCTCGAGCCGAGCACCTTCCCGAGTTCGAGGTCGTGCGGGATGAAGACGACGGCCTCCATGCCGGCGGCGGCGGCGTGGGCGCTGACGCTGTTGGCGAGGTTGCCCGTGCTGGCGCAGGCGAGCTTGTCGTAGCCCAGCTCCCGCGCGCGGCTGCTCGCCACGGCGACCACGCGGTCCTTGAACGACCACGTCGGGTTCACGGTGTCGTTCTTGATGTAGAGGTTGTTCAGGCCCAGCGCTTTGCCGAGGTTCTTCGCCCGGATGAGGGGGGTGAACCCGGCGCCGATATCGATCGCCGATTCGGCATCGCAGGGCAGGTAGTCGCGGTAGCGCCAGAGCGAGGCCGGCCCGCGCTCGATGCGCTCACGGCTGACGGCCTTCCGGATGGCGTCGTAGTCGTAGGTGACTTCGACGGGCCCGAAGCAGAAGTCGCAGACGTGGCGCGCTTCGAGCGGGTATTCGCGGTGGCATTCGCGGCAGCGGAGATTCTTGGCAAAGCTCATGCTCTTCCTCCCTTCGGAGCGTGGGCCCGCGCGGGCGCAGGGCGTCGGCTGACGCGCGGGCGGACGGGCGGCGAAGACGGTGCGGGAGGCCCCTTCGGGTGAGGGGCTAGAGCATGACCATTCGGCCCAGGAACTCAACCATCTCGGCAACTCCTCGTTCCGCGTGGGCCGTGTTTCGGAGCGAAGTCGCTCTCATCTTTCCCCCGGGATGCTCCCGGGAGGCCGGATTTGGCACCTTACCCGCCGGGCAGGTTGCCGGGGTTTCACCGGGCCGGTCCCTCAACCCCATCTCGATACGAGCGGCCACGTTCGCGGGATTTCCTCACATGCTAGCACGGGCCGACGCTAACGCGGCAAGATCGCGCGTCAATCGGCCGGCTCGAGGCCGAAGGCCCGGATGACGGCGACGAGGCTCGCGCCGTCCAGCGCCTGCGCCAGCAGGCCGTCGAGGTAGCGGAGGTCGAACGGGTCGCCCGCCGCCGCGCCCGTCTCGGCCGCCAGCGCCGCCATGTAGGCCGCCGCGAGCGGCTCGAGCGGCGACTGGAGCGCCGTGACCGTCGGGTAGGCCGTTGTCACCAGCTCGGCGAAGGAGCGGTAGGGCGCGTTCGTCCCGGGGAGCGCCGCCTCCACGCCGGGCGACCGCAGCACGCCGATCGACTCCGGCAGCACTGCCCCGCTGTTGACCATCGCGAGGGCGTCGATGCGCAGCTCCCGCGCCAGCCGCGTCCGCTCTTCGGCGAGCGTCGGGTTCGCGGCGACGAGCCGGAGGAAGAGGAGCGTATCGAAGGCGGTGGCGGCCACCTCCTCGACCCGGCTGTCGAACTGGTCGCAATGGACCGCCTCGTGGGCGAGGAGCGGGATGAGCAGCTCGAACCGCTCGCCGCGCAGGGAAGGGTGAATGGAGACCACCCGCGCGCCCGTGCCGGTGGAGGTGACCCGCGCGAGCAGCCGCTCCATCCCCGGCGGCTCGCGGAAGTCGATGCTCGCTGCCGGCTGGCCGGTGCAGTTCGCCGGGGTGAGCAGGTCGGCCAGCGCGGGCTCGGCGAACGTCCCCGTCAGCGCCGCGAGCGCGGCGCGGAGCTTCGGCGACGGGACGGTCGCCGCCGGGATGGCGTCGTAGACGGCGAGGGCATCGGCGCTCGTCGCGGCATCCGATCCGCGCACGGCGAGGTGCCGGCGGAGCGCTTCCCGCATCGCCGCCGGGTCATCTGTCGCCGGGTCCGGCTCGCGCTCCTCCGGGGGGTCGAAGAAGGCCGGGTCGGCCGGCGTGAGGGCGCTGGAGGCGAGGAGCGCGGCGAGCGGGCTGAGGTCGGCAGCTACCGGCACCTCGAAGCTGCCGCTCGCCCGCGGGTCGAACGCCCGGCGCGAGACGGTCAGCACGCTCCCTTCGGTCACGAGCGCATCGACCGTCAGCACGACTTCCCGCCGGTTCGCGGTGCTCCGCTCGGCGGCGGCGACGAGCTGGCGGCGGGAGCCGCCTTCGGCGAGGGCGATGCGCAGTTCGAAGTGCGAAGCGAGCGGGATGCGCGAATCGGCGAACTCGGCGGGGCGGTCGAAGGTCACCGTCACCCGGCTCCGGAGCGTGGCGAGGCCGTTCTCGCGGATGCGCTCGGCGCGGGCTTCGGCGCCCGCGGGCGCGGCAGGCGGCCGGGGTTCGCCGGAGCACGCCGGCAGCAGGACGAGCAGGAGCCAGCCGCCCAGCACTGCCGTCAGCCGGCCGGCCGGCGTCATGGGCTACCTCCCCGTGTAGTTGGGCTTCCGCTTCTCGGCGAAGGCGCGCGGGCCTTCCTTCGCGTCCTCGCTGGCGAACAGCCGGCCGAGCAGGAGGTCTTCGAAGGCGAGCCCGTGTTCGAGCGGCATGTCGAGGCCGCGCCGGATCGCTTCTTTCGCCGCGCGCACGGCGAGCGGCCCGCGCTCGCAGATGACGCCCGCGATCTGGAGCGCGCGGTCCATCAGCTCCTCGCGCGGCACGACGTGCGAGACGAGCCCGATGCGCATCGCCGTCTCGGCGTCGATCTGCTCGCCGGTGAGGATGAGGTAGTTCGCCCACGCCTGCGGGATGGCGCGGGGGAGCCGCTGCGTGCCGCCGGCGCCGGGCATGATCGCCCAGCGCACTTCGGGGAGGCCGAACCGGGCTTCCGGCGTGCAGATGCGGATGTCGCAGGCGAGCGCCAGCTCGAGCCCGCCGGCGAGGCAGTAGCCGTTGATGGCGGCGATGATCGGCTTATCGATCGTCATCCGCTTGGTGAAGCCGCCGAACGGCACCGGCTTGCCGCCTTCGAACTGGTTCTCGCCGCGGGCGGTCGCGACGAGGTCCATCCCCGTCGAGAACGCCTTCTCGCCGACGCCCGTCAGGATGGCGACGCGGAGCGCATCATCGTCGCGGAAGTCGCACCACGCGCGGTACATCTCGCTCGAGGTCTTCGCATCGATGGCGTTGAGCGCCTGCTCGCGGTCGATGGTGATGACGGCGATGGCATCGCGCTTCTCGTAGCGGATGTTGCTGTAGCCGGGTTCACTCATGGGCTCGGGCTCCAACGGGGTTTCGGCGGCAGAATAGCGCGCGGGGGCAGCCGCTGCGATGGACGTCTACCTCGAACGGAAAGTGAAGCCGGACGGGACGGTCCGGGAGTACCCGACGGAACTCCTCCACCTCGGCCGGGGGTTCGCGCTCGTCCGCTTCCGCATGCAGCTGGGCGGCGGCCCGCCCGATATCCCCGTCGCGGTGCCGCCAGGCTCCGTGTCGCTCGGCTACTTCTGGGCGCGCCGCCCGTACAACCTCTACCGCTGGCGCGGCCCGGACGGCGGCCTCCTCGCGCACCGCTTCGATGCCGTTGCCGATGTGGCGATCGGCCCGGGCGGGGTGAGCTACCGCGACCTCGCGCTCGACTGGTGGGTGCTCCCGGGCGACGTCCTCCTCGAGGAGGACCGCGACGAGTTCGAAGCGCTCGCGGCAGCCGGGGCGCTTACGCCGCGCGACCGCGCCGCCGCGCTCGCCGCCGACCGGGAGGTGCACGCCCGCTACCGCCACATCCTCGATGAGGCGGCGCAGCTCGAGGCGCGCTACGCGGCGCCCGGCCCGGCGTAGAATGCCGGCATGCTCCGCGCGCTCCGGCCGTACCTGAACGCCTTCCAGTTCGGCTTCATCGTCACCTTCATCCTCTACCTCTTCATCCGCTTCAATACGGCCGATGTCATCCTCGGCGCCGTCATCGCGGCGGTCGGCGGCGCGCTCGTCCTCGCCGGCTACGTCTACCTCGAGCGGCGGTTCGGCGGCGAACCGGGCGCCGCGGAAGGCAGCGGCTCCCGCCGGTGACGCCGGTTTGTGACCCTCCACCCGCGGGCGTACACTGTAAGTTCAGACCACCACAGCCGGAGTCCTTCGTGCACGTAATCGGGCTGACGGGCGGCATCGCCAGCGGCAAGTCGACCGTGACCACCTTCTTCCGCGACCGCGGCATCCCCGTCATCGACGCCGACGTGCTCGGCCACCGCACCTACGACCCCGGCACCGACACCTACCGCAAGGTCATCGAGACGTTCGGCCAGGACGTCGTCGCGCCAGACGGGACGATCGACCGGAAGGTGCTCGGCGGCAAAGTCTTCGGCAAGCCCGAGGAGCTGAAGAAGCTGACCGATATCGTCTGGCCCGGCATCCGCCGGCTCGCCAGCGAGCAGCTGGCCGAGTTCGAAGCGGCCGGCAACGAGCTCGTCGTGCTCGAAGCGGCGGTCCTCTTCGAAGCCGGCTGGGAAGACCTCGTGGACGAGATTTGGGTCGTCGTCGTCGACCCGGAGATCGCCGTGCAGCGGCTGGCGGCCCGGAACGGGCTCGACCCGGAGGCGGCGCGCGCCCGCATCGCCTCGCAGCTCACGAACGAAGAGCGCATCCGCCGCGGGCACGTCATCATCGAGAACAATGGCACGCTGGAAGAGCTGAACGCGCGCATCCAGCAGGCCTGGGAAGCACTTCAAGAGCGGCTGCGCAGCGCAGCCGGGAGGAACTAGCCAGTGGCCGAGAACGGGTCCGTCCAGGGCGCAACGATTTACGCCGTCGAGGAATACAGCGTCCACGAAGAGCCGTACTACCTCCCCATCGGGGACGAGGTGCAGCTCTTCGAAACCGCCTACCGCCAGCGCATCCCCGTCCTGCTCAAGGGCCCGACTGGCGCCGGCAAGACGCGCTTCGTCGAATACATGGCCTACCGCCTCGGCCGGCCGATGATGAAGGTCTCCTCCCGCACGGGCGAAGAGGTCGAGCACCGGATGCCGCTCATCACCGTCGCCTGCCACGAAGACCTGACCGCCAGCGACCTCGTCGGCCGCTACCTGCTCGATACCGACGGCACCCGCTGGGTCGATGGCCCGCTCACCCGCGCAGTGAAAGTCGGCGCCATCTGCTACCTCGACGAAGTGGTCGAAGCGCGCAAGGATACGACCGTCCTCATCCACCCGCTGACGGACTACCGCCGGCTGCTGCCGATCGAGAAGCTCGGCCAGGTCATCGAGGCAGCCGACGGCTTCCTGCTCGTCATCAGCTACAACCCGGGCTACCAGAGCGCGCTCAAGGACCTGAAGCATTCGACCCGGCAGCGCTTCATCGCCATCGAATTCAATTACCCGCCGCGCGACGCGGAGGCGCAGATCATCGCCCACGAATCCGGCTGCGACGACCGCACCGCCATGGACCTCGCCCGCCTCGGCGAGAAGGTGCGGAACCTGAAGGAGCACGGCCTCGGCGAGGGCGTCAGCACCCGCCTCCTCGTCTACGCCGGCCGGCTCATCGCGCAGGGCATCCCCGCCCGCCGCGCCTGCCAGGTCGCCATCACCTGGGCCCTCACCGACGACTCCGAAGTGCAGCGCTCCATCGAAGAGGTGGTGACGAGCATCTTCGAATAGGGAGCGCGGGTGCGCCTCGGCATCGTCTCCGATATCCACTGCAACATCCAGGGCCTCGAACGCGCGCTCGACCTCATGGCCCCGTTCGACCAGCTCTGGTGCGCCGGCGACAGCGTCTTCCAGTTCCGCTGGTCGAACGACGTGGTCCGCCGGCTGCGCGAGCTGGATGCCGTCGTCGTCCTCGGCAACCACGAGGAGACGATCCTCGGCCCGGACGGCCAGCGCGCGCTTTCGAACCCGAAGGTCGACCAGGAGCTCGTCGCGTGGCTCCGCCAGCAGCCGTACCGCGTGGAGCGGGTCGTCGACGGCAAGAAGGTGGTCATGACGCACGGCTCTCCGTGGGAGCCCTGGAAGGAGTACCACTACCCCCACGAGCCGATCTGGGGCCGCGCGGCGGAACTGGAGTGCGACGCGCTGATCGTCGGCCACACCCACTACAAGATGGCGCTCCGCGTCGGCCGGGTGCTCGTCATCAACCCCGGGTCGGCCGGCGACCCGCGGGACCACCGGAACGACTTCCAGCTCTCCTGCGCGACCTGGGACACGACAACCGGGGAAGTGGTCTTCTACGATTATCCCGACCCGACCCGTCACTTCGTCCGACATTCGGGGGAGCAGTGAGCCGGGCCCCGCATCCGCCGACCGCCATCCGCGCCCTCGCGGCGCCACGCCACGGCAAGGAGGTCGCCGCCGCGCCATGCCTGTGTCCATCGTGACCGAACTCCTCGCGCGCCACCAGGAGCGTCTCTCCGGCTTCCCGGCACCGCTCGGCCAGCAGTTCGAAGCGGGGCTCCGCGCCCTCGCGAACCGGCTCACCCCGTCGCAGCTGCAGGCGTGGGCCGAGACGGGTGTCGAGCTCACCGCGCTCAGCCTCCGCTCGTGGGAGGCCGCGGTCGAATACTTCCGCGCCGGGGCGAACTACCCGCCGCAGGCGACCTGGGACGCCATCGAGACGATCGGCCGCGATGCGCTCCAGATGGCGGCGGAATCCGCGCCGCTCGCCGTCTCCTTCCTCCGGGCCGCGCCCGGCGCGATGGAGGCGATCGGCCCGGCCAACATCCACGCCTGGGCCGAACTCGGCCGCCGGCTCTACAAGGGCAACTGGAAGAGTTCTTCCCTCGCGGCCCAGTTCTACGAAGTCGCCCCCGAACTGTTCCGCGTGCTCCGCATCGGGCAGGCATCCCGGCTGATCATCTTCATCGACGAGCTCGCCCGGCACAGCTACGAACTGGCGAGCGCCTGCCTCGCCTCGGCGCCGTCCGTCCTCGCCCGCCTCGAAGAGGAGGACCGGCTGCCCTTCATCACCTTCGCGACCGAGCTCGCGCAGACCTCCTGGGCCGATTCGCGGCTCTACTTCGACCGCGGCGTGCCGCTCATCGAAAAAGTGCACTCGTCGCTTCGCGAGCGGTTCCTCCTCCTCGCCGCGCAGGCCGCCCGCGGCCACCACCAGCGCTCCGCCTACCAGTACTTCGAGGACGCCGCCAACGCGCTCGGCGAGGTCGACCCGAATGACCACCAGCAGGTCATCATGCTCGCCGAGCAGCTGGCGCCGTATTCGCCGTTCGCGGCGATGGACTTCCTCACGGCGATGCCGACGGTGCTCCAGCGCATCCGCATCGACGAGCTGGAGGCGTGGCAGCAGGCCGGCCTCCGCATCCTGCAGACCTCGGCCGAGGGCGGCGAAGCCTACTTCCGCCTCCAGTCCACCCGCGCCGAGGATATCCTCGAGAACCTCTCCTCGCGGGTCGAACTTTCCCGCGTCGGCGAAGTCCTTCGCCTCTATTGCAAGGCGCTCACGGGGCGCAACGTCAGCATCCAGACCGCCGAATCGCTTGCCGAGAAGGGCATCGGCTGGGTCGACGAGCACCGCGCCAGCACGGACGGGACCACCATCTTCCTCCCGGAACTGATGGAGCGCTTCCCGAACAAGGAGGACAACTTCGCGGCGATGAAGGTGTTCGCCACCCACCAGGCGGCCCACATCGAATTCGGCAGCTTCCAGTTCGAATTCGACCGGCCCGGCGCCGTCTTCCCGACCCGGCGGCACGCGTTCGCCCGCGACCGCGAACGCCCCGCCACGACGGACATGGAGGCGTTCTTCGACCTCTTCCCCGACCGGCAGCTCGCCAGCGACCTCTTCACCATCGCCGAAGACGCGCGCATCGACGCCCGCGTGAAGGACGAATACGGCGGCATCCGCCGCCACCTCGTGAGGATGCAGGCGGAGGAGCTGGAGCGCAGACCGCCCGTCGAGATGATGCCGCTGCGCAACGCGTTCGTCGAAAACCTCGTGCGCGCGAGTCTCGACGGGCTCCACCTCGTCCGCTGGCCGCGGGACCGCGCGGAGGCGATGAGCCGCGCGCTCGGCATCCTCGCCGCCCTGCAGACGCCCGGCGCGACGGTCGAAGACGCCGCCGAGGCCGCCCTCGCGCTCTACGAAATCGCCGTCTCCATCCCCAACATCCACGAAGACGTCGACCCGGGCTCGTGGGACAGCGTGGAGCCGATGGAAGCCGGCCAGGCGATGCCGATGGAGGCGGCCGGCGAAGGCGGCGCCCAGGGCTCGCAGGCCCAGCTCGGCGGCGCCGGCGAAGGCGAGGAAGAGTACGAAAGCCCGCAGGAGATCGACTTCCGCGGCGATTTCAAGCCCGAGCTCGTCGACCTCTTGATGAAGCTGCGCGAGAACGCGCAGGGCGGCCAGGCCGGCCAGCAGCAGACGATGCCGCTCACGCCCGAGCAGCTCGCCGAGCTCCTCGCCAAGAGCGTCGAAATCGACCTCGACGCCATGGACGAGGGCGACCTCGACGCTTCGACCGGCATGTTCCTCTCGAACCTCATGAAGGAAGCCGGCACCCCCGCTTCCGAGAAGGGCGACCAGGGCGGCCAGCCGACCAGCGACAACTCGACCGGCGAGGGCGAAGGCGAAGAGCCGCTCAAGCCCATCGTCACCGTCTACTACTACGACGAGTGGGACTTCCGCGCGCAGGACTACAAGCCCCGCTGGTGCGCCGTGAAGGAGGCGAAGCTCGAGGAAGGCGAGGACGGCTTCTACGAGAAGGCGCTCAAGGAGCACGCCGGCCTCGTCGCCCAGACCCGCAAGCAGTTCGAGCTGATGAAGCCGGAGATGTTCCGGAAGATCAAGCGGCTGCCCGATGGCGAGGACTTCGACCTCGACTCAGCCATCGAATGGATGGTCGAAAAGCGGGCCGGGGCGAACCCGACGGAGAAGATCTACTGGCGCAGGAACAAGATCGAGCGCGACGTCGCCGTCGCCTTCCTCATCGACATGTCCGCGAGCACCGACGAGGAGATCAACAAGCGGGACAAGAAGTACGACGACGACGATTACGACGACGACCCGCGGAAATACCTCAGCTGGTGGGTTTCGAAGCGCCGGCAGGAGCTCACCTCGCCGCCGAAGCGCATCATCGACCTCGAGAAAGAGTCCACGGTCCTCCTCATGACCGCGCTCGAGACCATCGGCGACCAGTACGGCATCTACGGCTTCTCCGGCTACGGCCGCGACAACGTCGAGTTCTTCGTCATCAAGGACTTCGACGAGACGCTCGACCAGAAGATCAAGAACCGGCTCGACAAGATCACGCCGATCCGGTCGACGCGCATGGGCCCGGCCATCCGCCACGCGACCTTCAAGCTCATGCAGACCGACGCGAAGGTGAAAATCCTCTTCCTCCTCAGCGACGGCCGGCCGCAGGACCACGGATACGGCCGCGACCGCACCGAGAAGGAGTACGCCATCCACGACACCAAGCAGGCGCTCAACGAAGCGAAGCGCGAGGGCATTACGCCCTTCGCCCTGACGGTCGACCGCGCCGGGCACGACTACCTGAAGACGATGTGCGAAGACATGGGCTACGAGGTCGTCGCCGACATCGAATCGCTCCCGAGCCGCCTGCCGACGCTCTACCGGCGCCTCACGGAGTAGCGGTGCGGCTCATCCTCATCCGCCACGGCGAATCCGAAGGGAACGCTGCCGGCGTCTTCCAGGGGCGCATCGAGTACGGCCTCACCGCGCGCGGCCGGCTCCAGGCCGAACGGGCCGCCGAGCGCCTGGCGGGCGTCGCGATCGACCGCCTCGTCTCGAGTCCGCAGCGCCGCGCCCTCGAGACGGCTGCCGTCCTCGCCGCCCAGGCCGGCCTCGCGCCGGAGACCGTGGACGAACTCGCCGAGTACGACATCGGCGCGCCGAGCGGGCTGACCCCGGCCGAGATCCGCGCCCGCTTCCCGGGCGTGCTCGAAGCGCAGCGCCGCGGCGAGCCGGTCCGCTTCCCCGGCGAAGAAGGCCGGGAAGCCTTCGCGGCCCGCGTGCGCTCCCTGCTCGAACGGCTGACGCGGCTCGATGGGACGACCGTCGCCGTCACCCACGGCGGCGTCGTCGCGGCGGTCTGCCACCTCGTGCTCGGCGCCGACCTGCACCGCCGCGGCACCTTCCGTGTCGGCAACTGCTCCTTCACCGAGGTGGTGCGCGACGGGCGCGGCCGGCTCGTCATCGCACGCCACAACGACACCTGCCACCTCGACGGCCTCGCCACCTTCGCGGACCGCGGCTGAGGCTGCCGGGCGGAGTTTTGTGGCCTGAGGGGGCCATAAAGCGGGCCGTGTGGCCCATCCCCCCGTTGACACGCTCTAGTAATTTCTTGATGCGCGAACGTTGCAGGAGCAAAGGTTGCTTCGCGCACCTCGCGGCAGCCGCCGCGCGGCGGCACGGCACGGGGCTCCCGGGCCACCAGCTCATCTGGAGGTTTCCATGAAGCGACGAACTCTCGACATCATCCTCTCGACAGGCGGTCTCGGCATCGCGGTCCTGCTGGTCATCCTCGGAGCGGTGCTCTCGAACCAGGCCAGCTGGGGCCGCGACTACGTAAAGTCCCAGCTCGGGGACCAGCGGATCACCTTTGCGACCGAGGACCGCCTCACCGACGACGAGAAGACCTGGAAGCCGGGTTCGTCCTGCCTGGTCGAGTATGCCGGCCAGGATCTGGTCACCGGCAAGCAAGCCGAGTGCTATGCCAACTATTACATTGCGATGCACATGCGCCGTTCGGCCGCGAACGCCGCCGTCGATGGTCAGAAGATGGGGTGGGACAACGAGACTTACGCCACGATGGGGCCGATCGTGACGGACATCCGGAACCGGCTGAACGAAGCGCGCCAGGCCGGCAATGCCGCAGAAGCTGAGACCCTGCAGAAGCAGCTCGACGCGGCTACCTCTTTGAGGAGCACCTTCCAAACTGGCGAGACGCT